>JBBSPC010000036.1:0-34708 GCA_038259125.1 Chroococcales cyanobacterium
TGGCTTGCTGGATGACTGGGCTAGGAGGCAGAATTGAACTAATCCAAATTCCTGAACCAAAACCTGCTCCTGATGCTTTTAATGATGAGCATTATGTTGGTTATTATCATTTATCTTTTGATCTGACTAAGTTAACTACGGATTTGTCTAGCTGGCTCAAAGATTTAGAAGATAAAATGGCGATTGCCAGAGAAAATAACTCTAAACTACCACCTCTTAAGGTGCTTTTAAAACCAGAACAGCAGATGATCGGCGATCGCATTTACGAAGTTGCCTTTATCGCTGATACTGATGGTTTACCCTTGGAGTTTATTCGGGTTTTAGACAAATAGTTTTAAGCTCTTGAATGGGAGTTAAAATCTCTTTTAGGATACAGGTGCGATTACCCTGGAAACCCCCGCAACGCGCTGCATCACATATCCAATCCCGCGATTACCACTAATTAACGCTATTTTAGTTTGTTTGTTGTTCATTGAATCTTAGTTTTAAGCTTTAATATAAATCAATTTTCAATTGGCAAAAATTTCTGCTGCTGTAAAATTGAGTTTGGGAAACTGTGGTGAAATTAATTGTGATTCACTCCCAAAGCTACCCACTTCCCGATAATTATTGGCTGATAATTCCAAAATCAATACTGTTTGCAGATCGGGATTGATAATCCAGTATTCAGGAATACCGCAGTCTTGGTACTGTATTCGTTTAGCAACTCTCTTGGTGCGCGTTCCCTTGCGCCTTTCGTCGGCGCGGGGTCGCACCGCGTAATCGCGATCGCGCTGTAATTCTCCAGGGCTAACTACTTCAACAACTAACAAAGGAGGAGACATGGTTAAACGAACTGTATTGCGCTTTGCTAACTGTTCGATATGTTCCTCTCGTAAGATTGTTAGATCGGGATAACGATTTCTAGGTTCGCCATTTACTTCTAACTCCAATCCGTGTCCGCGCACTCTATCTGTACCGAGTAAAAGAGCAAACATTAGAAAAAGACGATTGGCAATCTGCACATTCTGTCCCGATTCTGGAGGCACTTCGATTAATTCTCCATTAAATAGTTCGTATAGCTTATTTGTGCCATCATCATAGGATAAATATTCTTCAAAGCTTTGAAACCGAGGCTTAACTTGAATCATGGTTTTAATGGGCATAAGTTACCATTATTGAATCTATTCTAAGTCTTTTATTGAGATTAGACTGCTAGTGCGATCTCCCGATCTTCTGTATTTCTTCTTCCAGAAAACTAAGAATATTTTCTATTAATCTAAAATGAAAACAAAACAGTAAACTCTTGCAGGAAGTGTAGAAATGACCACTACCACTCAAAAAATGACTCTAAAAGAGTTCCTTGATAGAGAGATAACTGGCTGACTCCTAGAAGAGAAGATGCCAAACGAATATTTCTACGGGGAGTAGAAAGAGGAGAATTGAGAGAAGGGATAGATGCCGAAGTTGCGATCGATGCTTTATACAGTCCGTTATTCTATCGCTTATTACTAAAACATCAACCTTTAACTAATAAATTTGTTGATGAGCTAATCGATCTAGTAATAAAAGGGCTTTGCTGCATATAGTCGTAATTTTTTTGTTTAACTACTTATAAAGAGAATTAGAGGATTTACTATCTATTGCAATTGATATACCTAGACTGAGGGAAGATGTTTTTAATTGTTAATACAGGCTACATTAACAATCGTCAGAGTCGATCAGATAATTAAGGAGTTTTAATGCTAGAACTATATCAATTTGAATTATCTCAATACTCGGAGAAAGTTCGCTTCATTCTCGATTACAAGCAGTTGGAGTATCGCAAAATCGAGGTTACCCCAGGAGTCGGACAGGTAGAATTAATGCAGAAGTCTGGTAGTCGCCAAGTGCCTGTGTTAAAAGATGGTAGTACTTATGTGAGCGATTCTACTGAAATTGCTTTGTATCTCGAACGCAAATATCCTGAACGCCCAATTATACCTAGTGATTCTCTTGCCAAGGGACAGTGTTTGCTGATCGAAGAGTGGGCAGATGCGTCCATAGGCTTGAAAGGTAGAAAAGCTTTGATCGGTGCCTTAAACCAGAATCAAAATTTTCGGACTTCTATATTGCCTTCTAATACGCCAGATCTGCTCAAAACGGCGATTGGAGCAATTCCTGGAGAACTTTTAGATGTTTTAGGTAGTGGAATTGGTTTTGGTGGTGACGCGGTAAAAGAAGCTAAAAACAGCTTAAAGCAAGATTTAGAAGCACTGTGCTTAATTTTGCAAAACCAGCCCTATTTAACAGGGGATACTCCTACTCTAGCTGATTTATCAGTAGCAGGATTAAGCATTGTGTTGAAATTCCCCGCAGGTAATTATCTAGATATTCCCGATCCACTAAAAGGTAAAGGTATTCCAGGATTAGCAGATAATATCACCTTTGAACCATTTTTTGCTTGGCGCGATCGCCTGTATGCAGATTTTCGCAAAGCTTCTAGTATGCCTGGTAGCGGCGGTAGTGGTTCATCTCCCACAACTATCGCCATTGACTAATTAAGATTACATCAAAGCTAGATTATTTGTCACAAGCAAATTTTAAACCTGGGGCATTTACGACCAAATGTCCCTTTTTTGATTCCAGTAATAGTATCTAAAATTTAGACAACAATTATCCAGAATAAACACTTATAAAGTTAAAAACTAGAAGCTAAAATCCACAGTTTCAACCTAAACGATATATAACCAATATCATAGAGTGATAAATTTAATTTTTTCTTTGCGACTATGAAAGTTGGTTTACAATCCTGTCTAAGTGATAATAATATTGATGCCCAAATCAACAGCAGTCAGAGGCAGCTTTCCCTGGCGATATCTGCCGTTGCTGAGATTGCCAATCAAGCTAGATTACCCCTCAATCTTTGTCTAGTGCTTGACCGTAGTGGCTCAATGTCTAAGAAACCTCTAGAAATGGTCAAAAGTGCAGCCATAGCTATGGTAAAAAAACTGAAGTCAGAAGATCGTATTAGTGTCGTGACTTTCGATCATCGGGCAAGAGTAATTGTTCCTAACCAGCTAGTTACCGACATTGAATCGATTGAACAAAAAATTAGGCTGATAGTCGCTGATGGCGGTACTTCGATTGATGAAGGCTTGCGCCTGGGTATTAAAGAAGTAGCAGCCAGCAATCAACACTATGTATCTCGTATCTTTTTGCTAACTGATGGTGAAAATGAACATGGTGATAATACTCGCTGCCTCAAGTTAGCAGAGTTGGCAGGCGAATATAATATTACGATTGATGCTTTGGGATTTGGTGAACACTGGAATCAAGATATTTTAGAGCAAATTGCCGATTCGGCACAGGGAATTTTGGCTTATATAGAACAGCCAGAACAGGCAGCCTCAGAATTTGAGCGACTCTATACACGCGCTCAGTCTGTAGGTTTAACTAATAGCAATCTTACCGTGGAGTTGATGCCTAAAACGCGACTAGCAGAATTAAAACCCGTTGCTCAGGTAGCACCTGAAGCTATTGAACTGCCGATTAAACTGGAGGGAAATTATTTTACCGTTCGTTTGGGAGATTTGATGGTAAATCGACCTCGAATTATCTTAATTAACTTTTATGTTAATCAGCTGCCCCCAGGTAAACATAAAATTGCGGCTGTTCAGTTACGTTACGATGATCCAGGAACAAATCAGGAGAATTTACATTCTGATATTGTGGCTATTGAACTGGAGTCTCAGGGGCATTATCAACCCCAACCAAATCAAATGGTTCAAAATCATATATTGACCCTGGCAAAATATCGTCAAACCCAAATTGCCGAAAGTAAATTACAGGATGGCGATCTTACTGGTGCAGCTACCATGCTGCAAACTGCTGCTAAAACTGCTCTGCAATTAGGGGATAAAGAAGGTGCAACGGTTCTCCAAACTAATGCTACCCGTCTACAAATTGGCAAGGAATTATCCCAAGGCGATCGCAAGAAAACTCGCCTAGTATCCAAAACCATACTTCAATCAGAATAGTTACTTAAGATTTTTAATCTAGCTAAATATATTAAAAACGCCTGAATTAAATTCAGGCGTTACAGACCTAAAAATGTTAATTGAAATATTATAAGTATCGAAGGTATAGTTATGCCAAGCATTAAATCAGCTAGTATTTAGACGATAAAATATTTATAATTGCCCGCTTGCAAATGACATTAACAAAATTACAGTCATACTAGTAGCAGCTAAAAGTATAGCTAGCGTAATCGATTGTCCTAAATTTGAAGAAGCTTTCATAATCTTATTCCTTACATTAGTTTATTTGTACGTAGTTATAAAACCAAAATGGGGAACTAATTTAATTAGTCACAGATTGCTCTGCTCTATAACGGACGGAGCAATCTGTGACCATTGGTCAAACCTTTTAGGGATCAAGTAAAAAATACAAACCGTAGCTTTCTTGTTGGTTTGATAACTATGTTCTAATAATATCTAAAGTTTTCTCAGTTTGATTAAAGAAAGTAATCCTTATTCATATAAGTTATCTTATCGACATATTATTCTAATCAAGAAGCATGAGCGATCGCTCTGTTGCCTAAAGTTTTGTTAGAGACCAACAATTCAATTAGCGTTTAAATTTGGCGTATCGCTGCTAGTCGGACATCAATTAGATAAGTTTGAAGGTGCAGAAGGGACATAAGCTTTATTGTTGGGTTGGTTGTCAAAAAATACCGAACATTGATTATGCAGCATAACTTTAACTCAAAGCTCATCTAATTAATAAATAAAAAAAGACGGAGAAAAAATTCCGCCTTTTTTTATTCATTCTCAACCAAACTAAATTACTTATTAGGCTGGGGAGTCATCCTTAAATAAGGTTTGATTTCCTCAACACCTTTAGGAAATTTCTTTTTAGCATCTTCAGTAGAAATTGCTGGAGAAACTACCACATCTTCACCATCTTTCCAGTTAACAGGAGTTGCAACTTGGTAGTCGTCTGTTAGCTGTAATGAATCAATTACTCTCAGGATTTCGGGAAAATTACGACCTGTACTTGGGGGATAAGTCAAAGTCAAACGTAATTTCTTATTAGGGTCAATAATAAATACTGAACGCACAGTGACTTTAGCATCCGCATTAGGATGAATCATGTCATAAAGATCAGAAACCTTTTTGTCAGCATCAGCCAAAATAGGATAGTCAAGTTTTGTTCCTTGAGTTTCGTCAATATCGCCTACCCAGCCTTTATGAGACTCCGCGTCATCAATACTTAAAGCAATAGTTTTGACGTTACGCTGATCGAATTCTGATCTGAGTTTGGCTACTTCACCTAACTCAGTTGTGCAGACGGGGGTATAGTCAGCGGGGTGTGAAAAAAGAACTACCCAGCTATCTCCAGCCCAATCATAAAAGGAAATTTCCCCCATGCTAGAAGCTTGAGTAAAATCAGGCACTGTATCGCCTAATCTAAGATGAGCCATTATTATAAACCTCGATTCGTTTTAGAAAAGCAGTTCTTTATCTTCCCATGAAATGATTGATATATATCTTACTCTTAATTCTTCTTGATAAGAAATCTTAATCTCTTAATCCTAGTTGGTATTTAAGGCAATTTAGCAGCTTGCTTGACTGCTTCCCAATCTTCTGGTTGAATTCTTTGATAAAAGCCATCTGCATAGACTACTCCCACAGTTCATCTGCTGCTGGGTTGGCTTCATAAAAAGCTACAGTCTCCATTATATTATCTAGAATGAAATAATTTTCTTTTACTAAGTTGATTCATTACTCATAAATATATGTCAGTTAACAAAGTATTTTTATTTGTACCGAACATTATTGGCTATATTAGATTTATCTTTTATTTAATTAGCTTTATTTGCCATACACTCGACAACTGGCAACTGTGTATTAGCTTTTATGCGATCGCCTTTATTTTAGATGAATTTGATGGTCGTGCTGCCAGGGCATATAATCAAAGCAGTAATTTTGGTGCAGCCCTTGATATGGTGGCGGATCGCACGGCTACGGCGGGTTTGTGTTTGATTTTGGCGCAATTATATCCTAATTATTTATTAGCTTTTATTGGTGCGATCGCTCTTGACGTTAGCAGCCATTATTATTTAATCTACGCTACGGGAATGCTAGGCAAAGCTAGTCATAAAGATTCGACCGAATGGGCAACTAATGGACTAATGAAGCTTTACTATGGCAACAAGCCTTTCATGGATGTGTTGATCTTAGGAAATGAATTATTTTATATTTTGCTTTATCTTAATTTCTACCTTATTGGTGGTCGTTTGACGATAAATGATTGGAATTTCACTGGAATCCAAATAGCTCTGATAATTTGGACTCCAATCTATCTACTAAAGCAAGCTACCAATATTTTTCAGTTACAAAATGCGGCACAAGAAATCGCTCAATTAGATTTAATCAACCGAGAAGAAAATAATTAAGTGTTAACAATCAACGATAAAGCTGCTTCGCGAGTCGCGCTTGCCCGCATATTGCGCCGTAAGACGACCCATCCCCAGACTTCAATTACTCTACAGCCCATCCCAATTATTGTTGTTTCATCCAGTTAATACACTGCTGTAATTGTTTTTTGCTGGTATCAACATCACCATGATAACGACGACCATGACCAGGCAAAACCCATTCAAAAGAGTAATTCGCTAGTTTTTCCATAGATTTAATTTGTTCTGACCAAGAATACCAACAGAAACGACGAAAAGCATAAAGATTTTTAAGGTATGGTGACCAGGCTAAATGATCTCCTGTAAATAAAAACTTGTTTTTATAGAGTAAAACAGTGTGTCCTTTACTATGACCTGGAACAGGAATAATTAATATGTCTGGAGTTAGCTCAACTGTATCAGTGCCAGATAGCTGAATTTCAACTTCTTGAGTAGATGGTTTTATATCATCTGAATGTAAAATTCGCTGGCAATTAAAATGCTGTCGGAATTTTTGATGATCTGCCACATCATCTTGATGGGTAAGATATAAATATTTAATACCGCCTAAATCTTCTAAGCGTTTCACTAAAGGCGGTGCAAATCGAGGTGAATCAATTAAGATATTGCCTTCTGGTCTTTGAATGAAATAGCTAGCAGCACCATAAGAAGCTTCAGCATGATATCCACAGTGATAAACATTATCTTCTACGAGCAAAGGAAATGTCTGTTGAACTTGTTTTATATCTGTTGGCTTATCTACTGTACCAATAGAAGCGGTAGGACAAGAGAGTAAAGCCTGCATTGCCAGCAGTTTATCTGTTGTAGTTTCTGGTTGATGATATACGGCAGAGGAGGATGATTGACGATTAAATACATCTGCTGCCATCCAGCGACAAGTATCACAATCAATACAGCTAGAATCTACATAAAAATTACCGTCAACATTTTCAATTCTTCTTTGTTGTAAAGTAGCCATAATATACTATTGTGCCTCAAATTTCAGATAGAGATATGGACATTATTTACAATTTACAGACATATCTCTTTTATTTAAAGATCTAAATGTTTTTTCATTTTATCTAATAGAGCTAAATTAATTGACTAAGTAACGAAAGATAATTTCAGTGCTTAAAGAATGTACCATAGTTTCAGTAGGGATCTAGAGTATATAGTCGATCATGTCATCAGTTAAAACTAATAAGCAAAAATCAAGCTTCTCTTTTTCCCAAGTCTGGTTAGGATTTAGTGTTGTCTTGATTTTGATCTTTTTTTCTGCACCTATCATCTGGCAAATGTTGACTTCAGTAAAACTAAATGAGGATATTTCGGCAATTCCCAATGTCTATTTACCTAGTAAGATTACCTGGGAACACTACACCGAACTGTTTAAGCGTCGTCCCTTTTTGATTTATATTTTTAATAGTGCCTTGGTAGCAAGTGTTTCAACTATTTTGTGTCTTGTCTTTGGTTCTCCAGCAGCTTATGCTTTGGCGCGAATGAATTTGAGAGGAGAAAAGCTGATTTTGACTGGAGTTTTAATCATTACTTTATTTCCTTATGTATTATTATTTTTAGGACTATTAGAAATAGTCAAAATTGTTGGCTTGGGAAATAATTACTTAGCTTTAATTATTCCTTACACTGCTATTAATCTACCTTTGACAATTTTGGTAATGAGAAGCTTTTTTCAACAGCTACCTAAAGAGCTAGAAGACGCTGCTAAGATGGACGGCTTTAAAACCTTGGGGATGTTGACGAATATAGTATTACCTATGACTTTACCAGCATTAGCAACCACTGGTATTTTGACTTTTATCTTCGCTTGGAATGAATATATTTTTGCTCTAACTTTTATCACCGAAGAAGCGAAGAAAACGATTCCTGTAGCTACAGCGCAGCTTGGAGGCGCAACTTTATTTGATATTCCTTATGGACCGATCGCCGCAGCTACAGTTTTGGGTACTCTACCATTAGTTATTCTTGTCTTAATTTTTCAGCGTCAAATTGTACAAGGACTAACAGCAGGTGCAGTCAAAGGTTAAACAGTAGAAATAATAGCAAGTCAAGCGTTGTTTATACTTGCCAAAAAGTAATTTTCATTTATGAATTAGCCGCAAATGTATATCTCAGAAAGCGATAAGGCAATAATTCGTCAGCTAGTAGAAAAACAGCTACAGGCATTTCAACAAGGTGATGATGAAATGGCTTTTTCTTTAACCAGTCCAGCTATTCAAAAGAAATTTGAGCAAGATGATTTTATGACAATGGTAAAAAAGAAATATCATGCCATTGTTAAACCAAGATCGATTATGTTTCGTGGGTTTACTTTAGTCAACAACTACCCAGCGTTAGTATCGATAATTATGGCTCAAAACAAAGAGGTGATTCAAGGAGTTTTTATTGTCCAACATCAAAAAGACTACAGTTGGCGTATTCATGGTTATGAATTGATTTCTATTAATGAGAAAATAATTTAGATTAGTAGAATTTGCGTCTTCAGCGATCGCATTTTGACTAGATAAATCTACTTCATCTGCCAAAACATTCATAACCATGAAAATGTTATAAGGAATACAAAATCTTGTCTGAAATGCAGTTATAGCATTAAAAAAATGATTTAACTGCATTTCAGGATCTTGGCTGATAAAATTACCGAACTAAACTAGCAAATTACAATTTAAAAATCAGTTTAAATAATAGACATAGTGGGAAATGCAATTTTTCGATCATCGCTAGGATGCCAAATCTTACCATCTAACGCCATTTGTTCAATCAAGCTGGCTAGGCGTAAAGCTTTTAAAGCTTGCTCCCCACCAACGGAAGGGCGATCGCCTCCGCGAATACAGTTGACAAAATGTTCGATTTCAGCATAAATAGGTTCAATATTGCTGGTATAAACTTTTTCAGTAATACCGTCTTGCTTATAGAGTTTTTGTGGTTCGAGTTGCAGATTAGGCTGTTGATGGCGATGAATCAGGATTTCGTTTTTGAGAAAATCAGTTTCAATTAAAGAATGCTGACAGTGTGCTGATAAACAGCGAATTTTACGGTGAGTAACCTTAGAAGCTGTCAAAGTTGCTACTACACCATTGGCAAAACCAAGATTAGCCGTTACGTAGTCTAAGTTTCCCGAACTATTAGAAGTATTTCCACTAGCAGTTAGCCTAATCACTGGAGAAGCGGATAGTTCTAGAAGCAAGTCTATATCGTGAATCATTAAATCCAACACTACTGACACATCGTTTGCCCGATTAGAATAGGGACTCATACGACGAGCCTCAAGAGCTAGAATACTCTCAGTTTGGATTACTTTACTTAGCTCACAAAAGGCAGGATTAAATCTTTCGATGTGACCAACTTGCAAAATACAGCCAGTCTCAGCAGCTAAATTCACCAAAGACTCAGCTTCAGTAATTGAGGCAGCAATGGGCTTTTCGATCAAAACATGAACTCCAGCCTTGAGACAGTTACTTCCTACTTCGTGATGAGCTTTAGTGGGAACAGCTATACAAACTGCATCCACGTCAGGCAGCATTTCTGCGTAATTTTCATAAAAATGAGTTTGATACCGACTAGCAATTTCAATGCCCCTTGCCAAATTACAGTCAGATACTCCTACCAGTTCAGTATCCTTCAATAAGCTCAGGATTCGGACGTGGTGTTGTCCCATATTGCCTACGCCAATAACACCTATTTTTAAAGGCTGTGGCTGATTTTTAAAACCGCTATTTAGCGATCGCCCAGATAAATTAGATTGCACTGTATTTAAATAAACTCCTCCACCAATGAGTTGATTAGTAAAACTGATATTTCAATTGCTACATAATCACCCAGATATTATCACAGAGATATTCATTGTGAATAATTTAGAAAATTGTCAAGCAAATTTCTAATTCTACTGTGTGCGTGTATCTTAATATATCTTCATAGTTTCTACCAATAACTATTAAGAAGACTGGGAGTTGTGGCAATTTTTTTTCCGTCTACAATAATGCCTTAAAGTTAAGACAAGCGAGAAGGTTGAGGAAAATCTAAGCTTTAACCTCATACAGAATTTCATCTGATTGGATGACAAAATCGCGATCTAACCAGACCAAAGATATTTTTTGAACTCTTCGGTGAGCAAGTGAAACTAGAGAAAAATTGCGCTTGACACCTTCGGGGCTTTCTACTATACGGGGAACACAGGCAGAATTCAAATAGACAGTATTATTTCTAACCTCGGTTATAGTTCGTTGTTGAGCGGGGGGATGTTTAAGATGGTGGTGCATATGTCCAAAAGTAACGAGGGGAATAGATTTGCCTAGGTTTTGAACTTCGGCGATCGCTTTAGTTAGATCGGGATCGCCATAGTCCCCTCCCTCTGATTTCCAGTCTCGACCACAAATCGATTGTGGCTTGTCTCCCAAACCATAGGGACCATTGTGTCCCATAAAAATCAAAGTATGGTGTTGAGAATTTTGAGCAGAAGCGACAATTTGTCGGGTTGATTCGGCAAAACTTCTAATCTGATAGCGATCGCTATAAAACTGATTATTTCTCCAGGTAGAGCCTCCCCAGCTAAAGGGACGACTACCCACCACCGATAAATCAAACTGAGGAAAATCCAGCCCAGAAAAACCAACATGAGCTTTGCCTAGCAAATCTAGCTGCTGCTGCACCCGATCTTCTTGAGAGCGATCGTAGGGAGCTTTTTGTCTACCCCAAGAAGATGCACTATACCAAGCATCATGGTTGCCCAAAATTACGGCTTTAGGCAGCTTAACTGCTGCAATTTTGCGGACTACTTCTACTGCTTCGTTACCAAAATCGCCGACAAACAAAACCAAATCAACACCAAGATGTTCTAGTGCTTGTTCATCTTGCTCATCCCATAAATCGTGGACATCTCCCACTACGGCTATGGTTATTCTTTCTTTTACCTGCGCCATGCAAACTGGTTCATTAGTTATTTAATCTGGCAAAAACTAGACTGCGCCATTATCTTTATTAAAGACGATCAAAATTGTTTTAAAAATTAGCTTGAGATCGTATTGCAAATTCCAGTTGTGCTGATATTTGAGATCTAGCTTAATCACATCTTCAAAATTGCGTACCTGAGAACGACCATTTACCTGCCATTCTCCTGTCATTCCAGGCTTTACGTCTAATCTTTGCCACTCTGGTATTTGATATGTTTCTACTTCTTCTGGAGTTGGAGGGCGAGTACCGACTAAACTCATATCTCCTTTAAGAACATTCCAAAACTGCGGAAACTCATCGAGACTTGTACGACGCAAGAAATGACCAATCTTAGTAATGCGAGGATCGTTATCGTTTTTGAAAAAAGCTCCATTAGCTTGATTTTCAACCTCCTTTTTCATTGCCTCGGCGTTGGCATACATAGAGCGAAATTTCCAAATTTGAAACTTTTTTCCCATCCAGCCACAGCGAGTCTGTTTGAATAGTATAGAACCAGGACTGCTAAGCTTAATGGCGATCGCAATGGGCAAAAAAATGATGACCATAATTATCAATCCCACCAATGCTCCCCCAATATCTATAATTCTTTTGACTATAGATCTCACTGAAGGATGAGTTTCTAAGTGTTCTTTGTTTGACCATGCTGCCGAAGATTTTATGTTCAGTACGTCAACCAAACCCGTCATCGCCAAAGTAGCCATTATTGGAGGCTGAACTGATTCTAAAGCTAACTCAATGTCCTTTCCTTGAGCAGATTTTAAACTAGCAATAAGTGCGCCAATGCCACTGCTATCGATAAATTTGGTTTTGCTAAAGTCGAGAATTATTTGCTGATGAGCAATTTTTTGTTGCAATAGGTCGCTGACAGTTTGCTTGAAGGCTACGGCTTCTAAAACTGTCAGACGTTCAGGTAGTTGTACGATCGCACTGTCCTGAAGAAAGGACTGGGGGAACCGAATATCCGGTGTCTCATCAATCATTAATTCTCTATTTTGGTTATCAGCAAAAGTAATTTATTTGTTAGATGGAGATAAAAGCATTTGAGAAAGTTAGATAAACTTCAGACCGCACGATTATCCTATTTAATTTAACCGTTATTAACGGCTGTACTTTCTAATCCATTTAGCAGGCTCAAATCAAATATTACGAAAATACCAGTAATCATCCATATATTTATTCTTGGCTTAATTTTACACTTGATTTACCCATCTTGCTTGAAAGTAAAATCCATTGCCAAAAATATGAGCTTGAGCTTAAATTTGCTTTAATCAAAATTTAAAGTCTATTTTCTCTTCTGCTGATCGGCTCTCTTCCCTCTTGTGTCTTAGCTTTTTCTCTAGTTGCACTGCGACGAAGAGCCTGTAAACGCTCTTCGTATTTTTTTCTTTTGCGACGACTAGGGGTCATTTCAATCAGGGTTTTCAAAGCACTGCCCAAACTTTTGTAGGCATTGGGTAAAGAATAACCAAACCGAGTCGCTAAAGCGATCGCTTTTTCATCAGCTTCGATGGCTTCGGTAAGGGTCTTTTCGCTACTGTTTTTTTGCCACAGGCGATATCCTGAAATACCACACAAAGACATAGCCAAAAGCAATAATAAGCCATCCTGTACCCATAATTCTCCGACAGCACCACCCAAGCCAATAGCCAAAGCCGCCATTTCCCATCCTTCTTTAGGAATGCTATCATTTTGTACCCTAGCCACTTCATGCCAAAATAGCAAATTGCGCTGATCGATGGCTAGACTGTCCCATTTAGCTAGGTCGATCTGAATTTCAATTTCATCTTTACCAATTTCTTCACTACGAACGAGAGGGGGATTGACTTCCGTTGAGCCTTCGACAATTACCCAGCTTTGTAATTCAGGGGGAAGCAAGGTTTTAAGACGACGCAGTTCATTAATTTCTGCCCTAGCGGAGGAGGTTGCATAACTCATACTTTTACCAAATTAATATTTTAATTTTTAGCAATTTTTTAAGTGTACTCACTTTTTATCATATCTAAATTTAATTATTCATTTAAAATGCTTGGGTTCTAAGAGATTTACGATATGCTTTAAATTTGATAAATATTTGGGATTTGGAATTAATATATTATGTCCGCGTCAACCAAAAAATATTCAAAATATGCTTCTTTTCTAGGTGCTGGACTTATATTAAGCCTGATTACCTTTGGCTTTGAGCGTAATTTAGCGGCAGCTTTATCTCCAGATCTAGTGGCTCAAGGGAGTAAAGCGGTAGGGGGAGTCACTCAAGTAAATTTGTTTCAGGCGATCGTTTTAGGTTTCGTTCAGGGGGCAACAGAATTTATTCCTATTAGCAGTACGGCACACTTAAAAGCCGTTCCCGTTTTTTTGGGCTGGGACGATCCTGGAGTTGCGTTTTCGGCTGTAATTCAACTTGGTAGTTTGGCTGCGGTTTTATCTTATTTTTGGTCGGATATCAGTCAAATTACTAAAGGGATGATTAAAGCCATTCGTACCAAAAATTATGATTCTCAAGATTTTTGGTTAGCAGTAGGAATTGCAGTCGGAACTGTGCCTATTGTGCTTTTAGGTTTAATCTTAAAAGTTTTTGAACCGCCATTTTATGAAAACACCCTCAGAAGTATGCCGTCAATTGCCATTGTTTCGATTGTAATGGCTTTATTCCTAGCTGTGGCAGAAAGCGTAGGTAGTCAAAAACGTAATTTCCAAGATTTAAAGCTTAAAGACGGGATTTTGCTGGGTTGCGCCCAAGCATTAGCAATTATACCTGGGGTATCTCGTTCGGGTTCGACATTGACGGCTGGTTTGTTTAATAATTTAGAGCGAGCAACAGCAGCTAGATTTTCTTTTTTGTTAGGTATTCCTGCGATCGCCTTGTCTGGGTTAGTAGAATTAAAGGATATGGTCAGTTCTGGTGCAGCCAGTTCTGGACTAGTTCCTCTGGTGGCTGGGTTAATATCTTCGACGATATTTTCTTATTTAGCGATCGCCTGGTTAATTAAATTCTTACAAAGAAGAAGTACCTGGGTATTTGTTTGGTATAGATTGGGATTTGGAGTCTTTATTTTGGTTGCCTTGGCTTTGGGTTGGATTACATAAAGGGATGAGGAATGAAGGATGAGAGCGGAAGAATAATTGGTTGCGTTGTTTGTCAAAACAACCAATCACATCTTTAAATTGGTAGCTTTGTATTTTCGAGAATAGCTTGATTTAAATTAACTCCGTTAAGATTGGCTTTTGACAAGTCAGTGTTGGTTAAGTTAGCAAAAGATAAGCTTCCACCACTAAGATCTGCATTCTCAAAATTAACTCCTCTCAAATCAGCCCCGCTAAAGTTACATCCTCGTAAGCTACTATTGGCAAAATTAGCTCCTCTAAGGTTGGCATTATGAAAATCTGTACCATCCAGGCGAAGATTAATCAGTTTTGCACCGTTCATATCAGAGTAAGTAAATTCACAGTCGAAGATTTTGGCTTCGGTCAAATCTATTCCATCAAGATTCATACAGGAATTACCTGGTTTGATGCCAATAATCGTTGCTCGGTGTAGAATAGCTCCTTTTAGATGAACATTAGCGTATAAGCTCACATCCCAGTAACCTTTCTCGTAGATAAGAGTGGCTTCAGTAAGATTAGCCCCGTTTAAGTTAGCAGATGTAATTTTTGTTCCAGTCAAGTTAGCACCACTAAGATCTGCACCACTGAGATTAGCTTCAGCTAGATTAGTAAAACTTAAATCGGCATTAGATAAGGAAGCATTAACAGTTATCAAATATGCTCCTGCTGCTTTGGGATCAAATCCTTTGGGAAATATAGTGTAGAAATTATACAAAGCCCCTTTTAAATTGGCATATTCAAAATTAGAATTACTTAAATCCAAATACAACCGAGATTCACGGGCATCGTAGCCTCTTAAATTTGATTTACTGAGGTTTGCTTGCTGAAAACTAACATTTTGGAGTAATTTTACTTGGCTAAAATCTGCCCCTTCTAAATTTGCTTGCTCAAAATTAGTATTTACTAGTTGGCTTTCATAAAATCTAGCTTGAGTAAGGTCAGCTTCAGTAAAATTGGTATTGGTCAAGTCATTGTTTTGTAGATTTGCTTTGTACAGCTTGGAATTTTTTAGTGATGCCCTAGTCAGGTTACAGTTATATATTTGGCAATTGATCAAATCTAAGTTTTCCAAAACAGCATCAGATAAATTGAACCCTGATAGATGAGCTGGTGAACTGAATCTAACTTGAGTTAAATCCGATCCAATCAAAATTTCGCGTTCTTTTGAATCATTTATCGATAATAATTGATTAAATGTATCAGTATTAATAATTTGCTTCATATTGCTTTTGGTGATTTAAAGTTAGAAAATAAACTCCTGAGTAGTGAAGTATGGTTTAGTAACTATATTTTATCTTGTATTAAAACTGTAATAATATTTTCTTAGATAATGCGATTAAGCTGATGCCGTCTGGCGCGATCGCAACTTTCATCAAATGTTTATTCTTGATATCATCAAGCTACTATGAGTCAAGCTACTATTCAACCAGCCAAAATTAGCGGTGTATTGCCAGATTCGATCGCCGAAGAGATTGGGTTTGAAATTGGTGATGCGATCGTTTCGATTAATCAAACCCAACCACGGGATCTAATTGACTATCGTTTCTTATGTAGCGATGAGTATTTAGAGTTAGAAGTACTTGATACTGCGGGCAATACTCATCAGATTGAAATTGAGAAAGATTATGATGACGATTTGGGACTGGAATTTGAAACGGCTTTATTTGATGGTCTAATTCAGTGTAACAATCATTGTCCATTTTGCTTTATCGATCAGCAGCCGACTGGTAAACGCCAAAGCCTTTACTTTAAAGATGACGATTACCGTCTCAGCTTTCTTTATGGTAGCTATCTTACGCTGACAAACCTAACGGATAAAGAATGGCGACGAATTGAACAGATGCGCCTTTCGCCTTTGTATGTCTCAGTACACGCCACCGAACCAGAAGTTAGAACTCGTTTACTAAAAAACAATCGTGCTGGCTTAATCATGTCCCAGTTCGAGTGGTTTCAAGAGAGACGCTTACAGATTCATGCCCAGGTGGTAGTATGCCCTAGCATAAATGACGGGATACATTTGGCAAGAACTCTTTTAGATTTAGCCTCGTTCCATAAAGGAGATATTCCCACAGTAGCTTCGGTAGCAGTAGTTCCCGTCGGCTTAACTAAGTTTCGTCCGACTGAAGATGAGTTAATTCCTGTTAGTCAAGCTAAAGCCATGGAAGTGATCGAACAGGTACAGCAGCTACAGCAAAAGTTTAAACAGCAGTTTGGCAGTAACTTTGTCTGGTTAGCCGATGAATGGTTTTTAATTGCCCGCCAGGATGTTCCCTTAGAATCTCACTACGAAGATTATCCCCAAATTGGCAATGGTGTTGGTTCAATTCGTTTATTTCTGAAGCAATTTCAAGCCACGGCTAGAAAGATGTTACCCAAAGCAATTAATCAGCCTCGCCGTTTTACCTGGGTAGTGGGTAATGCAGTCGAACAAGCATTTGAACCTCTAGTGGAACAGCTTAATGCAGTTAAGGGGTTAGAAGTTAATTTAGTTGCTCTAAATAGTCAGTATTGGGGACAAGAGATTACTGTCACAGGCTTGTTAACAGGACAGGATTTACTGGCAGGTTTAAAGGGAAAAGATATAGGGGAGGGAATTTTGTTACCTTCTTTAATGCTCAAGCACGACGATACAAAGTTCTTGGACGATATGACAATTGCAGATGTTGGTCGCCAGTTAAAAGTGGCAATTTTTCCCGTAAGTGATGTTAAGGAATTGATCGCTCAGTGTCTTAAATAGGACTTACTATATTTAAGTCCAATCCTGTTCTTCTCCAGTTGCTGTGCGTCTATATACCATTCCTCCAGCGTGAATAACACGGGTTTTGGTATACAGTTCCTCTTCGGTTAGCTTCCAGTTGTCTAAAGCTACTTTCAAATCTCTTTGGATATCTCGCGCCCCAGGAAAATTGTGATAGCGAATAATCAATCGTGCTAATTCGACCAATTCACGCTCATTAGGATCTGACTGCGTTGTTAGTAAATGGTCTACGGTGAGGCGATCTTTTTTATTCTGAGGATGGTTTTGATCTAGATTACCGTTAGCCATTGTCAATGTTAAAAATCGCTTACTTTTTACGTTTATCCTTCATCAAAAGAGGCAGAGGTTGAGGAGATGAACTAGGGGGTAAAAGATATCTAGCGGGTTCATTGGCGATCGCCCTAGTCTTCTTCTCTCCTTGTCGCCAGCGCATAATAATACCCAACAAAGCAATCAATAAACCAACAGACAATAAACTTCCTCGTCCGCCTAATCCTCCTACTAGGGCATCAGTCGTTCCTAGAATCAGGATAAAGCCAGAGACGGGTTCTCGACGATACACCGTCCTCAAAAATCTTGCGAATAAAGGATTCACTATCTTAAACTGCTATGAATAAAACTACTGTGTCTAACAAGTTATCTCATAAATTAGCACAATTACAATTGTTAGGTCATTATAATCCTTCTTTAATTTGCTTGGCTGTATTAATCTTATTGGAGAAATAAGTTAGTTCCTGGGTAGAAAATAGATGAAGATAGTTGATTGTCGATTTCCCCGCCACGAAAAAACTATTCAGCATATATTTAATGATGCGATCGCCAATTCTACCGCTCTTTATGACTATCAGCCCAGAAGCCTAAACACAATTCAAAAGTGGCTAGAAGCAAAAGCAGAAAAGTTTTATCCCGTTATCGGTATTGAAGATAGCCATGGCTCTTTAATGGGGTTTGCTACCTATGGAAAATTTCGCGCTTGGGATGCTTATAAATACTCTGTTGAGCATTCAGTTTATGTAGATTCTGCCCATAGGGGTAAGGATATAGGCAAAAAACTGTTGGTAGAGTTAATTCAGATTGCCCAACAGCAAAATTATCATACGCTGATTGGGGGAATCGACGGACAAAATAGCGTGAGTATCAGGCTACATGAGTCTCTGGGCTTTGTTCACTGTGGCAGTATTAAACAGGTAGGGTTTAAATTTAATCGATGGTTAGACTTAGAATTTTATCAGCTAATTTTATCTACTCCAGAGCAGCCGACAGAAAAATAGGCAATTAATTTACCAGCTAAAAAATCTAGCTTCAGCTAGATGTGTCGCTTTTCAAACTCGTCTTTAATATGTTTGATAATTAGAAAATTTTAGATGATTAAATTCTAGTAAATCCTATGTTTAGAGGTAATCAAATCAAAACCGCAGCTTTATTAGGGCTGTTAAGCGGAATCTTAGTCTTGGGTGGTTATTGGGCAATGGGTACTGAACAAGGAGCATTAATTGGTTTGATTTTTGCTGCTGTTGGTAGTTTTGGCTCTTGGTTTTATTCAGATAAAGCTGCCTTGGCTGCATATAAAGCTCAGCCTATTTCTCGTGAACAAGCACCAGAGCTTTACGATCTGGTGAAAAACTTGACTCAAAAAGCAGGTTTACCTATGCCCAAACTCTGCGTTGTGCCTACCCAAACTCCTAACGCCTTTGCCACTGGTAGAAATCCTGAACACGCAGCCGTAGCAGTAACAGAAGGGATTATGCAAATACTCGACAAAGAAGAGCTTGCAGGAGTAATTGCCCATGAATTAACTCATATCAAAAACCGTGATACTTTGACTCAGGCTGTAGCTGGGACATTAGGTGGTGCGGTGACGTTTTTAGGTAGAATGCTTACTTTTGGAGCAATGTACGGCCCTGTTAACCGAGATAATCGTCAAGGCGGGAATCCGATTGGCGTATTGATTTTAGTTATCCTCGCACCTATTTCTGCATCTTTGATTCAAATGGCAATCTCTCGTACCCGTGAGTTCTCCGCCGATCGCGGTTCAGCCGAAATTACAGGCAATCCCTTGGCATTAGCGAGCGCTCTACAAAAATTAGAGTCTATTGGTAAGCAAGTGCCGATGAATGGCAATCCTGCTTTTGAACCAGTTCTAATTATGAATTCTTTTTCTGGTGGTGGTTTACAATCTTTATTTCGTACTCATCCACCTACAGAGGAGCGTGTACGCCAACTACAAGAAATAGCTAGAAATCAACAAAACAATCCTACTTTTGCTGCTAATTAATCAGATGAAATCAAAACTTATTTCCCTAACAATGCTCGTCTGTATGTTTATGGCGATCGCGCAGCTAGCCGTAGGCATCGCTTTTACTCCACTTAACTTAGCTCTTGCAGATACTAACGACACCACTCTCAAACAAGCTGCTCAAGAAGTTACTAAAGATACTGGAGCTAAAGAACAGTTTGGCAAATCAGAAAATGGCGATCGGCTTTTAGATGATGCTCAAGCTAAAGCAAATCAAAAGCTCAATGATTTGGCAGATAAAGCAAATTCAGATGAAGATCTTCCTGATAGCCAAAAACTGTTTCTTAAGAATTTGCAGAATTAATATTAGAAGTTTTTTGCTGTGTCAAATGCTTATATAGTTGCACCTAACTTGGGTGCATTATTCTTTACAGCTAATCTAGTTTCAGTTATAAAGCGATCACGATCGGACGATCTTTTAATCACTTCAATTAAGTCACGAATTTCTCTTTGCAACTTTAAAGGGTTAGTTCCTTGAGGATTGGAAGCCAGTATGAGAATTTTGGTTTTCATGGTGTAAGAGATTCAACAGGGAATAGAATCGCCGAAACTATCGATAGAGTGCATCTGCCAAAGCTTTTAAACCTGCTTCGGTGGTAAAGTAAGTCGTATGATCGCAAGCCACATTCGGCAGAATTTTTGGCTGAGGATAGCGATCGCTATTAACGCTTTGAATACTGGCTAAACTCACTGCAATATCGTTAGGTTCTCCCCCAAACACTAAACCATCAATGACTTTATTAATCGCTGGTGTAAAGAGTTTTGCCATTAATCGCCGTAAACGATTCGATTGTGGTTGTATAAAAGCCGATCTATCGCCAGCAATAATGGTGTAAGGTATTTGGGGATCTGGGTTGAGGGCGATCGCTTTAACGAATTCGGAATCGGGCTGCATCTGATCGAGTGCATTATCAATATTTTCCACCAACTCTAATGATTTAGCAGCTAAATCCGCGACAATTTTGGCAGGTAAAATCAGCCCAGGGATTTGATTCAAACCCATTCCTAATAAGGCAAAACTCATATCCTGAACTGTTGACCACGGAGAACCAGCGTTAGGAGTTCCCAACATTATCAGATGTTGAACTATCTTGTTTCCGCCTTCACGTTCGATAAACCAACGAGAAACTAAGCCTCCCATCGAATGAGCGACGATCTGCAATTCTTTGCCGTGATTTGCGCCTAATCCCACAGCTTCTAATCGTTGTTTGAGTAACTGGGCATTTTCTTCAATGGTGGTATGAAGATTTTCGTAGTCGAAAGTTAGAGCAAGGTCATAGGCTTCCCTTAAAGGACGTTGTTGTCCATTAATTTCTACTTTTGCTCGTTGAATGCTAGTCACCAAACTTTCAGTATCGCCAATAATTCCGTGAATATAGAGGATGATGTTTTGCGCCAAAGCAACTTTTTGTTTGACTACTTCTAAATCTTTTTCGTAGGTAACTTGAAACTTGTTATCTAGTTGCTTAACTTCTGCTGCTGCGAGGATGGGATATTCGTAACGATGTCCTAGCTTTTGATGGCGAAGCTTTTTGAAGTAAATTTTGATCGAACCACTTAAGCTACGACTGCTGGTAGTTGGTTGAGGTAAACGTTCTAGCTCGATCTTTATTTTATCTTCCTGGTTAACACCCCGACCGAGAGGTAAAAAAAACTCACCATCATAGCTTACAGGTAAGATATATTCATTTGCTGCTAAAGTTTGGTTAACCAATAAGGTTAAAGGTGCATCCTTAGTGACGGAGTGAAAATCATTAACATCGAATAATTCCACAGCACTTAAACCAGGATCGCTACCGCGACTGGTGGTAAATTGCCACGATTCAATTATTCCCTCTTCGTCCCATAACGCTGGTGGTGCAGTTAGATTGCCAATATCTCTTGTTGTCTGGGAAACAGTGGTTAAAGTTACTTTAGCTTGTAAACTAGGGTGGGGCTGCACTTCGAGTACATTATTTAACAGCTTAACACTGCGATCGCTTTGTAGTTGTTCGGCATCTCTTGGTTTAACAATAGTTACTGCTATTTCTTTAGTAATCCAATCGTCATATTTTATTCCAGCAGGAGCAGCATTACGGCTATAAATGCGATCAAACATCAAAGCAAGACTACCTTTTGTTGCTGCACTTCGCGTTGTATTTCTCTCTGGTGGCTTAAATCCCTCTTGTTCTCGTAAATCTGCACTAAAATCAGTTTTACTGACAATTAGCTTAAAAGTGTCCTTATATTCAGTAATACTCTGGTCTAAAAAATCATCTGGGATAGACAGCGTTATCTCTTCATTGGCAAACATTCCTGTCGTTTCTGCTGTTTTCCCTGGAAGTACTACGCTACTCCTTATTTTTGTGTCTTCTTCATACAATACACCTTGTATAGAATAGTCTTCTGCTAGATCGATGACATTGGCATATAATTTTTGCTTGCTATGATTGAGTAATTGAATTTGAATAACAGGGGTTTTCCATTCCCCATCTTCATACTTGTATTCTAGGCGTAGTTCGGAAGCCGAAGTATTAGTGATAATCTCTGAATTTTCCCTTTGATCGCCAATCAGCTTAATTTCCATCTCCACATCTTGAGACTTAATACTGCTTTGAGGACTTTTTAAATCAAGAGTATTACGCCAACGAGCGATCGCTTCTAAAGCTTGAACAGCTTCTTTAGGGTTATTGAGAGGAGCAACTAGAGGGCGTTCATCTTGGATGATTTTGTACTTTCCGTGACCAACTAACAAATGAATATCTGCGTCTGTGGGATTATCGACTTGCTCGACATACAAAGACTTTTGACCGAGATTAGCTTGTGCGATTTCTTTACTAGCTAAAGCGACTCCCGTGTTTTCTCCTTGCAGATATACTTTCAAAAGCTTTAAAGGTAAACTGGTCACAACTACCCAATAGCTTTGATTTTCGTTTAGTTTTTCTAAACCCTGAGTAATTTCTACCTTACTTTTTTGGGTTAAAACTTTAGTCACTTTAGCTTCACCCAAAGCTTGAGATATTTGTTTTAAATCATCTGGTTTGCTGGCTGCGGGAAATATAGCTAGTAAAGTGGTTTCTTCAGTAGAGGATAATTTAGGGATACCCTGTATAACTCCACCATCAATTGACCAACCTTTATTATTAGAGTGAGTGCTGTAGCTTAAAGTAAAGTAGAAAGGAGATTCAGGAATTGCATCCCCTAGAAAAGATTCTTTTAAGTCTTCTGGATTAGTAGCTTCTAGTTGCGGTACTTGATCGGCAACATTTCCCCTGACTAAAGCCTCGATATTTCTCGCTAAATCTAAGTAAGACAAGCTACCATTAGTTTGTTCTAGGCTTTTGAGCAAAAAGTACGAAAAAGCTCCTCTAGTTACACCATCCTCTCCTTGATATTCATTAGCATATTGAAAGTCTCGACAAGCTGCTAAAAGAATATGCTTTCCTTTGGGTAATTCTAAACCCGTTTTTTTCTTGTCAATTTTCTTAGATGTAGATAAAAGATTGCTAAAGGTTTGGTCTTCGGCAAAGATAAAGCTAGATAAATCGCGATTTCTGGTATCTTCGGGAGCAAGACGTACTCCTTGAGGGATATTGCGAGTTCCCGAACCAGAATGACAGCAATCGAGAATAATAATAATACGCGGATTCTTTTTGGCTACTTGAGCCAGTAAATATCTTAGTTCTTTATCAGCCAAATCATGATTTCCTGGGGTACGGCTATCGTAGCAAACCAAAGTTTCATCTAAGCCATCTGGTTCTAGATGCCAGAACTCTGGGGGAGCTTTTTCTTGTCCTCCATGTCCTGAATAGTAGAATAGGGCGATATCGTCGCTGTCTGCTTGAGTTAGGTATTGCTGAAAACCGTTAATAATTGCCTGTCGAGTGGCTGATTCATTTATCAGTCTTTTATGTGGTTGTAGCGTCCACTCTCCAGTAATCTGGCTTTGCAGATATGCTTCTATGGCATTGATATCATTCTCACAGCCTTGTAATGTGGGTATCGGTGGAATATAGCGATCGATTCCTACCAGTAGTGCATATATGTTGTTAGTCATTTTTCTTGCTCCTTTATTGTGTTTGTAATTAACTTTTTAAGGATTGATATTTTCGTTATTTTTTAGAATATTTATTTTAATAACGAGTATAAGAACGTTCAAATCTGGTTTTAAAATGTTCGGTGATCGCGACTAGAATTACTGACAGAATTGACAGGGTAATTAATAATATTTTTGTGTTGCTAGTTTCGCTAATAATAAATAGCCAGAGCAGCTAAAGCGATCGCGATACTAATTAATATTTGTTTGTTTTCCGTGAATACCTTTAATTGAACTTTCTAGAATTTCCATTAATAGAGGTTGGGCTTTTTTGCGATCGCCCAAACTTCCAGCATGGCTAATATGTACGTGAGCAGGATCGATAACATTTTCGATTAAATAACTTTGGTCATAGGGTAAATCAATGGCAAAATCTGTAGCAGCAAAATCCGCAGTATCTAGCTTAGGGATAGTAGGAATTAAATCGACCTTGGCTAATTCTTTTTGCCCGCGCCAAAACCAAATTATTCCCTGTTTTTCTATCACAGCAAAAGTTTCTACACAGGCATTATGAGGAATTGTTGCTTCATCTGGTAATTGAGGAATATGCTGACATTTTCCTGTTATGTCAAACTGCCAACCGTGATATAAACATTCAATTTTTCCTTCTATAATTTGTCCATCAGAAAGTTTGGCAGCACGATGAGGACAAATATCTTGCAGACAAGATAATTTACTACTTTCATCTTCAAATAAAACAAAAGGTTCGTCATATAAAGTAAATCCATAAGGATACTTGTTATAAAAATCTCTAATAAAAATAATCGGATACCAGCAATTTTTCCAATCCAATTTTTCTCGATCTTCTAATGTTGAAATACTTTCGGTTTTCTTGGAAATAAGTGTCATTTTTTATACCAAAATTTGATTTTTTATACCAATGTTGTGGGTTTAAAGCATTGTTTTTATAGGACGACTTTTTTTAGTTATTAGTTGTTAGCCCAACAAAGTGTCTAATTCACTCATAGAACCAGCAATACTGACTACTCCTCCACCTGCCAGCGTCTCTAGTATGCTGGCGACAAAATTAATTCCCAATGCCAATTTTCCGAGGATGGCATTACTCTGTTCGAGTTGTGCGATCGCATCTTTTAGTTTTTGTGTCGCTCCCTCTATTTCCTGGCGATATTCATTCAAATCCGTCGCTTTAAGGGTCAAATACATTGACTGGCGTGAAAATTTTAATCCTTGAGAGCGTATTTCGTTTTTTAGGCTGACTAAATTAAAATAATCTTCTCGTTCTTCATTCTTAACTCCCCGTTGGTCTACTTTTTCTAGAGCTTCATGTAGTCTAGTAGCGATGTTTAAACATCTATTACTAAGCTTTCTAATTTCTTCTGGAGTTAGAGTAATTGGTGCGCTAACTTGAGTGCTATTTAAAGTTCTAAACATGGTTCTTGTTGCTCCTAGTTTTAAATGATTTAATTAGTTAAATTGAGTTGGGTAAGCTGTGATTCCAGGCGGTCTGCATATTCAGCAGCAATTTTTGTCAAATCTGCCTCATTCTTTGCTGGAAATATTTGGGGCAAATTATGGACTAAAGAATTGTCTGCTTCATTGGGACATAACTCTACTTGTCCTTTGCCCGAACCACCTAACTGCCGATCTAGTTCTTGATGTCCAGCAGCAATGGTATTGAGAATATCGATATAATTCTTAGCAGTTGCTTCGCGTTGGCGAACTTCTGTACGGGCTTGTCTCCATTTGCTATCTAGTTCAAACACTGTAAGGGGTGGCTTGGTTGCTAATCTTGGTTCTTCTAGCGGTAACTGAAGTTCCTGACGCAGATATTGTTGAATTAAGTATTCTTGTCTTTGTCTGGCTCGATCTATTTGCAGTTCTCGACTGATATAAGCTTGATAATATTCGTCTACTGCATCTTTTTCAGTACGTAATTCAGCCTTGAGATATTGACCGACGATATCTTGTTTTAACCGACAGATAAATATTTGCAGTGGCTCATTGGTAGCAGTTATTTCTGTTGCTAACGTTTCTTGGCGAAACTCATTATTATATGCATCCAAGATAAAGTTTAAAATGCTTTGACCAGCTTGGTTTTCAGCTTCGGTTAAACGAGGTTTGACCCGCCCAATCGCAGTTCCTAATCCTTGTACATTTTCGGTATAGCTAATCTCACCACCACTAGCTACAGTACCTAAAGCTTGAAGATAATTAATAATGACATTATTGACGGCAATAAGTTCACCTTCAAATTCTTGCTTGGTAACTGTAACCTCTAAACCTTCATTGTCTTTAAATACCACGGGTTCAATACATTTTTCCTGAGAATTTATTCTGTTCTTAAAAGGTTCGTCGGATGCTTGGACAAGGGTATATTCAGCAGTTCGCAGACATGAATCGTAAACATCAGTAGCCAAATCGGGAAACTGCTTTTCCAATTGTTCTGCTGAGGTAGAAAACCTTTGCACCTGCTCGAATAGAGCATCGCGATCGCAACCAGTCATTACAATCGTTAAGGGAATAAAGATGGCTAATGCTGCTTTGGTTCTAATTTGCTGAAGTTTAATTGGTAACATAGTTCTAAATTCATATTTTTGAAATAAATATTGTTGTCCCCAAGTCTCCTCGTCCCCAAGTCCCCCATCTTGTTCAACTGTATTTTCAAGACAGATCTATTGAGATAGTCCCGTTCCACACTTGGTACAAAACTTGCCCTGAGTGGGATTGTGATGGGTGCAATTACTACAAACAATCTGATTAAAAATGGGATTAGCACGCTGAGGCAAAGTATTGTTACTATTCCTACGAATCTTTATGCTTGCATTAGCCTGGGCAAGAGGTTGAGAAGTTTGTAGAGAAGTTATGGGAACGGGTACTGTAGATACTTGATGTCTTTGGGCAAAGTGTTCCATCAGCATACGGTGATAGAAAATGTAACCGCCACCCACTTTTTTCATTAATAGGCGATCGCTCGCATAATCAAGGAAGCGAGCATAATTCCTGGGCATAAAACCCTTAATCCACAGGATAAGTCGTAAGCTGAAATGCTGAATGCAGGCTATTCCACCTCCAAAAAGTAGTCCCAAAATCAGTCCCCAACTGATTACGGAAATTTTTGATTGCAACCCTAAAGGAAACAACCTAAAAATGATTAGGAATAAAATCAGCCAGCTAACTAATGCAATAATTACTGCATTCCTAGCCGAACTCCAAATACCTTGGTTGGGAATAGTTTTTGTCTCTATCTCTGAGCCTCTCAACCCACGAATTAATCCTATAATCAGCCCTAAGATTAATCCTAAAATTAGTCCAAATACTATTATTATGTTTAAGTAATTCCTTGGCTCTTTCCAAGTTACATAACACCAAACTATACCAATCGGGGACAAAATTAGACTCCAACTTAGTCCATAGATTAAACCATCAAGCAGATCTTTTCGGTTTTTTTTCCAAGGCCATGTCAAAGTTTCAAAAGTTTTTATTTCTGCTTTACCCCGTCCGAAGTTCCACCAGAAAACTAGCCCCCACATTACCATATTTATCGTTAGCACCTTAAAAGGGTTAATCTTGTCGTTGTGCAAATCTAAAGGACTTCTTAGTAACAAGATCGATAGAATAACCAGTATCCCAATCAGGATAGTTCCAATTTGATAAAATCTTTTTTGAAGATTAGTCTGCAACCAATTAGGCTGCATTTGCTCAATTAAAAAGACAGATTGAGATCCTTGAAACATCTTTTGCGCCAGCCAAGTTAGCCAGTGTATTGCCCGAGCTTTCGGGTATTGCTGAACTCCCTTACGCTCAAACATCCGATTAATATAAGCGTTGAACAGGTGTTGACGGCATTCTTCGCTTGAGCGAAACTGCTGTAATAAATCCTCTGCTGACCAATCTTGATAAGCAACACTCATAATATTAAGAATTAGGGGATTTTGAGCAAATTGTTCTAATTCTTTGTCCTGTTGTAACAGCGTTTTTAAGCCAGCCAGGGAATCACCTGCTCGATCTAAAGATTGATATAGCTTTTGCAGGGAAAGAGGTTTAATACAGACAGCACTACTGAGTTGTAAACGCTCGGTAAGTGCCTGATAATCTTTGACCCGACTACAAATTACCATCTCGGTAATGTTATGAGCTGTAATAAATTGATTTAAAGCTCGAACGCAAGCATCGCGTTTGACTGCTTGTACTTCATCTAGCCCATCAAGGAGTAAGATTAACTGTTCTTGTTTAATCCAAGGCTCACTCCAAGCCTGAGGAACTTGATATTTATTTTTTAATTCTTCGATTAGCCATTTTTTTATGGGTTGCTGCTTGCGTCCCCAGGAAGAGAGATTAAACACGATCGGAATCGGCTTGGTTAAATCTTGTTCGGTTCGATCAATTAGGTTTTTGGCTAGCTGTAATAAAGCGATAGTTTTCCCCGAACCTGGTTCGCCCAAAATTAACAGGGTTTTGCCTTGTCCCGTTTGATTTAAGATATCTGTTGTCTGTAGTTCGTCAAAAGATTCATCCAATTCTACTGGTATATCTTCAACAGTTTCAAAGGGACGCAGTACAGCATTAGGGCTGTTTTGCCAGTCGAGGTTGATCAGATTATTTCCATAGAGAGAAGGCTTGAGAAAACCCTCGATCCAGAAGTCTTTGACCTTGCTTAATAAAGTTTTGCGCTGTTTATATTCATCCTTAGTTAAGTCTTGACGAATTACTGGAGTTTGCCCAAAATCATCCCAGGTATCTCTGGCACGATCGCGATATTGTTTATATTTGGCTTCTCTGATAACTTCTTCTTTGAGCATTTCGATCTGTTCGGCACTCAGATCTGACTGCGGGGATGAATCTGGCTCATCATGGGAATTAGGTAAATTAGTCGATGTTACCGATTCTGGGAACGGTGTTAAAGGTGATTTCTGCTTGAGAACGGGTTTTAAGTGTTCGGCAGCGATCGCTGATTCTTGAAGCCTATGAGCATTTCTAGAGCTACGAGAACGAGAAGTATTGGTCTGTGCAATCTGAATTTGAATTGCGTTGCGACCAAATTTGTAAGACTCCTCAACCGATTTTCCCCAGCTTAATGCCCGATAAAACCCCGTAGCAAAAGCGATCGCTGCATCGTCCCTGATTTCATGGCTCATGCCAATTACATAATTAATATGACGCACGATCTCCTGAGCTTGAACCTCGCTATAGCAAGCATTGAGCAAAACACACTCAACTTCTCGATCAAAAAGCTCAAACAGATTTGATAGAGCATCAGTACTAACTTTCTGTTCCCGTCCAGCTTGATTCTCTAGTATCAAACCTTGCTCTCCAGTTCCATGACCACAAAAATGGACAATTCGTGGTTTTGCCTCCAGAAATAAATCCTGCAACTGTTCGAGATATACTTCTAATTCAAACTCCATCTCGAATTGAGAATGGTTTTGAGAGCGTTTAATAATATTATTTAAGTCTTTGATTTCTCTATTTAACTCTAAGTCATGTCTGGGATTTGAGCTTAAAATTAAAATCTTTTTTTTCATTTTCATTTTTTTGACTTGCAATAGTTCGGACAGTTTTGATAAAAGCTCGGAAAGCCCAATTTATCGTTGATTATTTCAGTCGAGAGTAAGCCTAAAATACTGATTTTTCGTTACCTATTAAATTTTGTCCGAACCATTGGACTTGATAACGAGTATTTAAAGACCTAAAAGCTAAAAGCCAAGAACAAAAAAGCCTTGAAGTATGTAGTACTTTGTAAGTCATGTTTTAAGTTACCAACACCCATCTAATGAAGTGCATTTTTGATTCGGAAACTCGATCAATCATGGTCGATACTTCAACTGATTTTCTGAGATAAGACTTTTATGAAACTGAAATTAGGGAAAAACTGGGACAAATTCTGGTTCTGTTTAATATTTAAAACTTTAGAGAATAATCAATTCTCAATATTGTTTACTCTTTAGCTGACTTAGTAATTCCATCTTCTATTGCAACTGTCTCTTTTTTACCAGGAGGTACTAAATAAGAAACAATAAACGTAAGTACAGTAGTTGCTGCCCCAGATATTTCACCTGATATTTGGTTATCTTTTTGTTTAAAAAAAGGATGATAGGTATTGAGAATTAATACCGTCAAAGTAACCAAAGCTCCTGTAAAAACGCCTGCCGTAACTTTTCTAACAGGTTGATAAGTTGGTTCAGTTTTCGGGGATTGAGATATAGTTGAGGTCATGATTTAATACCTTGCTTTGTGTATTAGATACGTTTGATATTAGTTTTTTAGTAGCCTTTAAATCTCATAAAGCTCATAGAATAACTCATAGAAAAAAGCATCAAGATTATTAAAATTTTCTTTGAATAAAATTAATTAAAAAAGAGAATAAATTTTGCTCTTGGTTCAGCTTAAGAAAATAATTATTAGACCTAAATTCAATCGACCTGATTACAATTTTCGCTAGCGATCGCAGACGTTATATGACTTTTTAGATGAGTTTCCCTATGAGTTTTATGAGTTTGAGAGACTCAAAGCACAACTAGGATGAAATATAAACAACTATCGTTGCAACAAATGGCTTTCTCTATTGAGAGATACGAAAAAAACTTCAGTACAAGGTTTTGAGAATGCTAAATCTAATTTGTTGGCTTGTTGGGAATCGGAGCTAGAAAATTGTGGTCAAATTGATAATCTTCTCGGTTTTTTTGCAGCCAATTTTCTCTAGCAGTGAGATTAGTTTCTTGCTGCGCTAAATATGGTTTCATAGTGGTATTTGGTAAAAATATATCAATAAGTAATGTATTATCAATAGGGTTGAACATTTTTGTGCAAAATACTACTAATTTGTTGAATCACCTGTTGGCTTTGCCAATAGCTACCATGAGCTTTACCTCCTTGTAAGAGGGCAAAAGTTGACTGGTTTATTGGTTCTTTGATAAAGTCCAATAATTTGGGTTCTTGGGTAATTAGATCTTCAAAATCGATATATTTTTCTTCTTTATCTACTAAATCGTTCATTAATTTTTTCAAAGGATATGCGATCGGATCTCCTGGATGAATAAAATTTCTCCAGGGCAGCTTTTTCCCTTTTCTTGCTTGGTAAAGATTCTCTAATAGATTTTGTAATTTAGATGTAATATCATGGCTGCTAGAATTAGAATCGGATTGGTCAAAATCAGAATTTACGTTAGTCAAACTAAAAATGGCGATCGGTGAACCCATAGTGTGAATACTAGCCAATTGAATTCCTTGATGAGTGGTGTCATCTTCTCCCGACAAGCCAAAGATGCAATCTCGAATCTGCATAACTTCTTTGTATCCAGGAACTTCTGGATCGTCCCAACGAGTTGCAAACAAAATGTCAAAAAGGATAACTGTACCCCAACTATGAGTAACCAAGTGCAAAGAATCCTCCGGTTGAGCGTGTTGCAATACTTTGATAGCATCTGTCTTTAATCTTTCAACGACTTTATAACCAACGTGACGACTGATATAAAGTGCCGCATCTCCAGCAAACCGTAGCAGTTGCTGTTCGCGGAAGTTTCTAAACCACATTTCATCCCACAGAGGAGAAGCTTTTAATCTGTTTAATAGCTGGGTTTCTGCTTCTTCATTAACATCTCCCCAGTACAAAGGTATGGGTACAAAGTCTAGGGATTTGGATTTGATGCCTTGAATTAAGCCTTTAGCGTATTGAGGGTTTTCTTTTCGATCGCGGGTGCTTACTCCGTGTATAAATAAAATGTAGTCAGTAGCCATAATGTTACCTCCTGGGTGTTTATCTTAAAAAAATTCAGATTTATAAAGTTTTGAGATACTCAATCAATTCCGCTTTATCTTTACTAGGTAGATCGATGCCATAAAGATGACCTTGGTTGCTGTTGGCAGTAACGCTGGTATCGTATTTAAAACCTATCTCTGCTGCTGAACCTTCGGCGACAAAGCCTACTTTTTGCGGATCGTAGACATCGTAGCCTCGGTAAAAGACCTTGGTGCGATCTTCGGGAGTTTCTAAAAGGTCTGTCAAGTAAGGGACTGAACCATTATGAAGATAAGGGGCTTTTAACCACAGTCCATCTAAAGATACGGCAACATAACCATCGGTTTTGCGGAGATTATCAAAGTCGTATTCGTAACCTTCGGCATATTCGTTATAGGTATCCGCCCCCTCTTTGGTCCACATATCGAGACGATGGCGATCCGTGCCTATTTCGGAAATTGGGATAACTGTTCCTGTTCTTTCACCGCCAAAAGCATGACAAGAAGCACAGTTATTATCAAAGATCGCTTTTCCTCGATCTGCCAAAGATGAATTAATCTCAAAGGGATAGTCAGGTGGATCGAGTTGGGTAATATATTGTTCTACTCTTTGCAAGCCTTCAATGTCGATCGCTTTTCTACTCGCACCATCGCCGATCGCACCAGTGTTAACTGTTTCAGTTAAGGAAGTTTCTAAGCCATCCCAGTGGAGGGCAAACCCTTGGTGTTGTTTTTGATTCCAAAGAGACATCATATCGGAGTTGCCGATAGTATCATCTACAGGAAGACTCAAAGTTCTAAACTTGACGGGATTAAACGGATCGATACGACCAGCACCCCAATTAGGACGAGAATCCATCCAGGCATAAGATTCTTGTTGTTTGAGGATGGCTTTTTTCGTTTGGGGAATAATTAAATAACGATACAGTTGAATTTCTAGTGGTGATAAATCGTGGCTGTAGGCGATCGCCTTTAAGATATATTCTGAGTTAAATCGAGGATCGTTGGCACAGGCAAAGATAAAGCGTAAAAAGCTTTGGGAGTCAAATTTATTTGAGGCTGCTGCCGGGACAATTATCGGTTTGTCTTCAGGCTTTTTACGATAGGTTGCAGTATGACAGACAGCACAGGTGATACCCTGACGGGGAAAGCCAATAGTTTTCTTAGAAATGCCGACGGGGGTTTCTTTTCCTTCTTCCCAAGTTAAGCCTAACGATGTATAACCTCCCGAACCTGGTAAGTATTCGGGAAACAGTCGCGGTAAGACTAACCAAATCCAATAAGGTATTCCTTCAGTATTTTCCGTGCCAATCGAACCATATTTAAAGTGTTCTTCTGGAGACTCGTAATAAGTAGGTACTTCGCGAAATAGGTTGTACCAAGCAAGATATCCTACTCCTCCAATTAAAAGAATGAGAATCAGTGCGATTGCCGTAACGATCTTGCCTAATCTTGTCTGTAATGCTTGTATGTTCATGGTCGATATTAAAGCTCAATTTCTGATAGAGAATTAACCAAGATTAGAGGGTTGCCAATTGTCTGCTCTTTCTTTGCTAGTAGCCAAAAACAAGAGAATTCCTTCAACAACGCCAAATAACAAGTCAACCAAAGCAATGCTAAGAAATCCTAAATCTTGTCCAAATAAGAAAACTGCACAGAGAAAAAAGCTAGAACCTCCCCCTCTCGTTACTAAAACCGACATCCAAGCAGTTGCTTGATAGCGATAAGGATCGATCGCACCAGGAATATACAAAATAGAGATTTCTAGTAATAATAATCCTGCTGCACGTACCCAGATAATTGGCATAGGTATTTGCAGATTGAGTAGCGAGAGTAAGGTTTCGGGAAAAAAGCACAAGGGAATGATAAAAAACAGATTGGCAAAAATCCCTAACCAAACAACTCGACCAAACCATTTTGCATAAGAATTCATAATTTTTACTCCTGGTTATCTTTCTTAACTGCGGTTGCTATGGTTTACAGTGTCTTCAAATATTCCACTAATGCAGTTTTGTCTTTACTGGCGAGGTCAACACCATAAAGATGACCGCTATTACTATTGCCTGGCAAAGTAGTATCAAATTTGAAGTACTGCTTGCCGTTTTCCTCGGCTACATCCGAGACAAATCCTACCTTGTCGCGCTCGAATACGTCGTAACCGCGATAAAAAGTTTGAGGTCTATTGGCTGGTTGTTCTAGTAAATCCTTTAAAGTAGGGACTGAACCATTATGTAAATAGGGCGCGCGTAACCAAACCCCGTCTAAAGGCAGATTGGCATAGCCGTTAGTTTTACGAAAGTTTTGAAAACGTTGGTCTTTACCGCGATAGCTAATGTCGGCAAACAAAGTATTTTGATTAGAAAGAGTTTCGTAAGTATAGGAATCGAAGCGACCTGGATCTGTGCCTATTTCCTGAATGGGTGTTACTTTGCCTACTTTTGTGCCCCCAAAAGCATGACAAGAAGCACAAGTATTTTCATAAATAGTTCTACCTGCGATCGCCAAATCGGAATTAATTGCATAGGGATAAGCAGGTGCAGGTAATTCCCATAGCCAATCTGCCACCCGATGAATACTATCAAAGTCAATAGTTGTCGGCGTTACTAAGGCTAAAGCTGCACTATTGTTTCGTTCGTTTACCGAAGTATTGTTACCATCCCAGTGTAGCTGCATTCCCGATCTTGGTTGCTGCTGCCAAATGCTTGGAAAATCAGCAATTCCGTTAATTTCTGCTTCTTTCAGGCGATCGCTTGGGAAGCCAAACTGACGGGTTTTATAGGAACTAAAAGTATCTACTCTTCCTGGTCCATATTCTGATTGACGGTCTAAAAAAGCAAATTGACTGCTTTGGGTAATTAAAGCATCTCTAGTTTGGGGAATAGCAAAATAGCGATAAATCAGTTTTTCTAAAGGGTTGAGATTAGCCCCCATTGCTTCGATTTGAGGCATCATTTCTTGTGCGGTAAAGCGTTTATCTACCGCTACATTTGCCAAAAATTTAATATATCCTTCTAGATCGACCGTATTAGAAGGCATCGCTGAAATAATCTGGGGTTTGCTTTCTGGTGTATCCCGCAAGCTTCCCGCATGACAAGTAGCACAGTTTTGAGCAACACGATTAAAACCAATTTTGCCTTGAGAAAAACCAATGGGTAAGTCGTGTCCTGGTTCTTGAATAAAGCCCAGAGAAGTATATCCTTCTCCTGGTAATTTATCGGCGAACATTACTGGTAATGCTTTCCAAATCCAGTAGGGAATGCCATTAACAGCCTCACCACCAATCGAACCATATTTAAAGTGGTCTTCAATGTCTGCATACTTAACCGTACCGTTGCCAAATAATAATGGTGACACCAAGTAGAGTGAAACTGCGATCGCCATAGCCCCAATAATCGCTAA
>JBBSPC010000037.1:0-34428 GCA_038259125.1 Chroococcales cyanobacterium
TAGGTTATGAGTCTGTTGAAATCAGTTTGGAGAAACTGCGATCAATCTTCTCATTTCTGTCCCCCTTTCTTCTTAGTCTAATTAGACTAGGTTCTCGAACAATAATCGCGAACTCTTGACTCTTTTTGTCCAAAGTCCAAACGATATTTGGCAACTCAAAAATCATAGAATAACTAAAAATAACATACCTCTTAATTACTCGACTCACTGATAATCTTAAAGCAGCCTGATTCTGAATACCAACGATGAATCCTCAATTTAATTCTGCCAAGCTTCGGGTCTTAATTGTTGAAGACGATCCGATGATGCAAATAGGATTGGAACAAGTTTTAAAGGGAAAATCTGAGTGGAAAATAGTGGGATTTAGTGATGACGGCTATTTAGCTGTAGAAGATGCAATTAAGCTTCAGCCTGACTTAGCGATTGTCGATATTGGCTTACCTCGCCTCGATGGAATAGCCGTTACTCAAGAGATTAAAAAAGCTTTACCAAAGGTTCGAGTAGTAATACTAACTTCTCATACCCATGAAACCGAAGTAATTGCTGCACTTGCTAGTGGTGCAGATGCTTACTGTATTAAAGGAATTAAAGTAGAGCGATTATTAACTGCGATCGCGATCGCTCAAGATGGCGGTGTTTATCTCGATCCGCAAATCGCCCGAAAAGTAATGGGTAATCTTAAATCGCCATCACCGCAGACATCTAGCAGTGCTAACTTATCTTCGCGAGAACTAGAAGTATTAAAACTGATTGTCGAAGGCTATAGCAATCCTGAAATTGCTGCTCAGCTTTATTTAAGCACCAATACCGTAAAAACTCACGTTAAAGGAATTATGAATAAACTAGCCGTAAGCGATCGCGTTCAAGCTGCTGTAATCGCTCTTAGGTCGGGGCTGGTGTAGTTATACGATTCTATCTAGCTCAATTTGATTAATATCTACCCAATCGGGTGATCCAGTCGCAGGAAGTACGTTCTTTGCTGCTTGGTGTAATTTTAAGATAGTTCGAGGTTACATCAAATTAATTTTATGAAACTCACAGTTGGCTGGTGGCAAATTTCGGTTCAGCGAGTTTATCCGACTTACGACCAGTTAAAATCTATGTATGATGACGCGGCTCGCTGCTGGCATCATCAAATTCTACAACTAGGATATTTTCAGGCTTATCGTAGTTTGTTCGAGTCGCTTCGAGCATCAGAAGTAATCGCGATCCCAGAAGATGCAACTGTCTGCGATTGTGGTATTGGCACGGCAGCTTTTAGTTTGGCTTTAGCACAAATTGAAAATCAGTTAAATGTGACTGGAGTCGATATTTCTCCGCAAATGCTGCTAACAGCACGGCAAAATCTGCAACAGGCTCGAATTAATGCCAAAGTAACTCAGGCTAACATAGTAAAACTCCCTTTTGCCGATAATAGCTTCGATCTCGTTATAGCTGCTCATATTTTAGAGCATTTGCCAGAACCAATAGTCGGACTGCGAGAGATAGTAAGAGTACTTAAACCTCAAACACCGTTTATTTTGTCAGTCAGCCGTCGGGGATTATTAAGTTCTTGTGTCCAATTACACTGGGGCAATAATTGTATTACCCAAAAATATTTAGCAGAAATAATGGCTGAGGCTGGTTTAAAAGATATTCGCTTCCAGCAATTTCCGTTCGGATTGGCTAGATTGACTAGCTATGCCTGTTGGGGATTCAAACAATAATTCGGTCTTTGTCAAGCTTCCTAAAAGTTTGACGACTGGAAGAAAATCAAATGTATCTTAGGGAAAAGAGTGTAAATATGCCTATAAAAACATGGCGTTTTGTCTCTATCATGTTAACTGCACTCAGTACGGGACTGTCTTTTTGCCATTTATTAGAGCTACCACCCAGAGTTTTTTATTTTGACGCACAGCTTTGGATAACAATAACTACTAAAGGTTTATATTATCTTTTTGGTACTGTTGGTGCAGTTATTGAAGTTGGCTCGGTTCTAACTGCGATTGTTTTGGTTTTACTTTTATTTAGACGTGGTTTAACTTTCTATTGGGCTGTAGGAGGAGCAATTTGTGTGGCATTGGCACTCGTGCTTTGGTTCGCCTTTATCGCACCTGTCAATGCCGAACTAGCTAAATGGACACCGACATCATTTCCAGCAGATTGGATGAAATATCGTAACCAATGGGAATATACTCACGCCACAAACGCCATCATTAAAATAATTGGGTTGAGTGCGCTTGTGCTTTCAATATTAGTTGAAATACCTGAAAACTGCGATCGCTTTCAATAACATTTATTCAAACTTTTTTATGTCTATTCACGGTTTAGCGATCGCCAAAGGGTTTATCAAAAAGATTGAGCAGTTTTTTAAGACAACCTTTTTTGCTGCCGATCTATTTAGCGAAAACAATTTTAGTTTAGATGAGCAAACCTGGCGCAACTCTTTTTTGTATCAAAGATTGCCCTTAGTCATTTGGATTGCTTTGTTTTGTGTCGTTAGTTTTGCACTTTTAAGTTTAAGTATTCGCGAATGTACTAATGATTCGGAGCTTTGTGAAAGCTATAATTTAGTTATCGAAGCGGCGATCGCCATTTGTTTAATCGGCTGTTTAGCTTTACATAGCAGCAAATTTGGCAAAAATTATCCAGGAGTAGTTTTTCTCGCCACTTCTTGGTCGATTACTTTAGTTGACCAAATTTTACTTACCTTGGTAGGAGCAGCCAACGAACAAGTTTGGTTTTGGACTTTAGTATTTTTAACTCAAGCAATTTTTATTCCCGTGCGCTGGCGACTGCACCTTTTATCTCAATTAGGAATATTAGCTTATTTTTTTGGTATCAATGTAGGAATGGGTTTGGTTGAAGCCAGAACCTTATCTTATTTACCCACAGTTCCTATTTACATTGCTTGGATTTGTCTCGTCTGTAATCTGGGAGTATATTTATACGAACGACTCAAATCTGCTGAATTAAAATCTCGCCGTGAAATTCAGCTTTTTTTACACGCCGTTTCTCACGATCTCCGCAATCCAGTTACGGGGATAGTATTGACGCTAAGTAGTTTATTAGACAATTCTAATTCCCAACCAGAATCCGATCTAGTACCCGTACCGCGCCGTGTAATTGAAAAAATGATTCAAGGAAGCGATCGCCAACTAGATTTAATCGATTCTCTTTTAGAAACTTATAGCAATAAAGTACAGGGATTAGTTCTTAAGCTTCAACCACTTCAACTAAGTTCTCTAGTCGCCGATCTGATTGCCGAATTAGGATCATTAATCAGCAAAAATAGAGCCACGATTACCAATCATATTTCTGACGATCTACCTTTAATACAAGGAGATCCACATCAGCTATGGCGAGTTTGGCATAACCTAATTGCTAATGCTTTAAATCACAATCCTCCAGGAGTAAATTTAACTCTTAGTGCTAAAGCGATCGAGGATAAAAGTGAGAGAAGATTTATCCGTTGCCAAATTCAAGATGACGGCGTTGGTATGAGTTCCCAACAGTGCCAACAGCTAGCTATTCAAACGTTACTTTCAGGGATACAGCAAGCGACGTAATGTAAGTTTAGGATTGGGATTGTATCTTTGTCGTCAAATCATTAACGCTCATGGTGGAGAAATAGGCGTAATTAGTTATCCAGGTTCGGGAACAACCTTTTGGTTTACTCTATTAATTAAATAGAAACTTTTAATTTTGACCATTTATCAAATATTTTGACTCAAAATAAAGAAATAAATAATGTTGGTTTAATTTGCCCTGTATGCTTTTGGTGTCATGCCTGTAAGCTGCCGAAACTGTTTACTAAGATGACTGTGACTATTAAAACCACACTCTAAGGCAATATCCATAATTGATCGCTCTTTTTGTTTTAATAACTCTTTTGCTCGTTCTATTCGTTGCTGGAGCAAATATTGATACGGGGGTATTCCCAGCGATCGTTTAAATAAATAGCTGAAATGAAATTGGCTCATGTCTAACAATCTAGCTAGATTTGCAAGCTTAATTTCTCGATCTAGATATTCATTGATGTATTCTAAAACTTGCAGCAGTTGACGTTCGCTTAAGCCACCTTCGTAAATTGCCAAACGAGGTTGAGTAGTCGAGTATCGCCTCAGTAAATGCACCGCCAAAACATTTACCAATGAATCGATGTAAAGTTTAGCTCCTAAATTTTCTTTAAGTTCCGATAGCAGCATCATACTCATTGCCTCAATTTGAGGATCGCGAGTCTTAAATTCGGAGATTACCTCTAGGCAATCAGGATTGGTGTTAAGAGTTTCTTCGGCAACACTTTGAAGAAAATAAGATGAGATCCGAATCTGCATAAAGCGATCGTCACTATCCCAACGAGCAAAAAACGGCATTCCCCCAGGGGTGATAGATAAGTCGCCCTTCACATACAATCCCCTATTAGTCTTATCTCCCTGAGTTTGTAACAAGCGAACTGGACGCGGAGCAAGAGACATACAAATCGCGTGTTCATTATTGTAATAAGTTCTTCCTTCTCCCGCAGGGTGTTGAAACTGCTCGACCACAATATTCTCCCAGTTGCGATCTCGACTGGATAGAATCGGCAAATGGGAACATTCAATTTGATGTCTGGCTGAATTTTTCATAGGGCAAACCCAACTTATCTTTTTTGATTTTATTCATTTTGGAAGAGTTTATATCTTTAATTCGCTAAGTTACCGCCATCCAATTAATTAAATGTAGCAGATTAAATCAATCTCAATATTGACCACAAGATTTTGATAGTTTCACCAGAATTTGATAGCTCAGGATGAGTAGTTTACCTAAGCTGGAAGGGTAATTATTCAAGAGGAACTATGGCACATTTACTACACATTGATTCTAGTCCCAGAGGAGAAAGATCTCACTCTCGCAGATTTACCAGAGAATTTGTTGAAGCTTGGAAACAAGCACATTCCAGCGATACTGTCACCTATCGAGATATTGGTCGCAACCCCATCCCTCATGTAAATGAACTGTGGATTGCAGCAGGTTATACTCTACCAGAACAGCGTACACCCGAACTGTGGCAGGCAATTAAATTTAGCGATCGCCTGGTAGACGAATTATTAGCTGCGGATATTTATGTTATGGGTGTTCCTATGTACAATTACAGCGTTCCTAGTGGCTTCAAAGCTTACATTGATCAAATTGTACGGATTGGGCGAACCTTTGAGTTTGTACCTGAGAATACTGCCAACCCTTACAAGCAACTTGTATTAGGCAAGAAAATGTTTATCATCACCGCACGAGGTTCTTCTGGCTATGGATCGGGTGAGCCATACGAGAAACTAAATTATCAAGATCCTTATTTAATCACGATCTTTGGTTTGATTGGCATTACTGATATTACCTTTATTCCTGTTGAGAATGACGAGTTAGGTGGTGCGAGTTTAGCTGAATCGATCGCCTCTGCTCGTACTCAAATTGCTCAACTGGTTGAGAGTTAAAGCTATACTGCAAGCTCAATTCGCCTAACAATTAAGATTCTTTAAAATGGAACCAAAAGATGAGTTTTATGGCGATCGCAGTGCGGGAGTAAAAGACCCAACTGGCAATCATTGGTGGATTGCGACTCACCAAGAGGATGTTTCATCAAAAGAGATAGACAAAAGAATCAAAGACTTGTTTGGTAGCAAAGAATAACTGTAAAAACTGAATTAATTTTTATCAGATGAAAATATGGCTACTAAAATTTTCGTAAATCTACCAGTAAAAAATCTCGATCGCTCTGTAGAGTTCTTTACTAAACTTGGTTTTAGTTTTAACGCACAATTTACTGACGAAACTGCCACCTGCATGATTGTCAGCAAGAGTATATTTGTGATGCTCTTGACATACGATAAGTTTAAAACTTTTACCCCCAAAGAAATCTGTGATGCAACCAAAAGTACAGAAGTGCTTGTATGTTTATCTTCTGAAAGTCGAGAAGAAGTCGATGAAATGATTAGTAATGCTGTCAAGGCTGGCGGCTCGACTTACAATGAACCGCAAGACCACGGTTTTATGTATGCTCATGGTTTTCAAGACTTAGATGGTCATATTTGGGAAATTATTTATATGGAATCCGAGGCAACAACCTAATAATCCTCTAATTTCTTAATTTACTCGATCGCCTTCCTCGCTGCTAAATTATCTAAAAATGAATTAGCACAATCATCGGAGATTTATATGCTAATAAATAATAAATCACTTTTTTTGTTACAGCTTTTTGCAATACTGGGAACTGGACTAGTGGCTGGAGTTTTCTTTGCTTTCTCGTCTTTTGTGATGAAAGCTCTTGCTCGACTAAAACCTCCAGAGGGTATTGCTGCCATGCAGTTTATTAATATTACTGTCATTAATCCCTTGTTTATGACTGCATTGTTCGGTACGGCGGTGGTTTGCCTTTTTCTAGCTGCTTTTTCCCTATTAAGATGGCATCATCCAACTTCAATCTACTTACTTGCTAGCAGTTTGCTCTATATCGTAGGTACAGTAGGAGTTACGATCGCCTTTAATGTACCTTTGAACGATACCCTAGCAAAAGTTGCTCCAAGTAGTACAGAAGGTGCGGAAATATGGACTAACTACCTGACTAATTGGACGCTTTGGAATCATGTTCGGACAGTAGCAGCGTTAATGGCAGCAGCATTATCTGCGATCGCGCTCCGTTATTAAACAATCGATCGCTAAAATTAGAACAACACTATAATTTTTCTCTTAAAAAACTTGGGTTTATATTACCTATTTTTATATCAATGCACAAGTAAACAGTTAAACTGCTTGATTATAAACAACAAAAGGCATCCGCTCCTTTTGTACCAAACCTCCCTTTACTCTCAAGCGCAGGTTGGGATAGTATTCACCTCGAATACCACCTACAGCCAAAGTTTGAAACAGTCGAACATCAACATACTATGCACGTAATTGCCTATGGTGTTTCTAACTCACCAGCACCAGGAGAGCGATCTCTCGATGGCAAAGTTCAAACAGAAAGGCGGAGTCAGTGGGATATCGCAATTATTCCTGCTGGTATTGCTCATCGCTGTAATTGGGACACTACTGCCGAGTTTGCGATCTTGGCAATTGAACCCAAACTTTTACGACAAGTCGGTCGAGATTTGGTAGACAGCGATCGCATTTCTCTCATTCCTCAATATATGAATGAGCAAGACGAACTAATACAGGGAATTTTTTCAACTTTAAAAGACGAGTTAAAGTTTGGCAAGATTGGCAGTAATTTATTGATTGATAGTCTCAAAACTACTTTAGCCATTCACCTATTACGTAAATATTGCTCTACAAAACTAAAACTTTCTAGCTATAAAGATGGCTTATCAAAATTAAAGTTAAAAGAGATAACAGAGTATATTAATGCTAATTTCCACTGCAACTTAAAAGTTATCGAACTAGCGGCAATCGCCCAAATTAGTCCTTATCATTTTATTCGCTTGTTTAAAAATAGTCTCGGCAAAACCCCTCATCAGTATATTTTGCAGCGTCGAATTGAACGAGGAAAATATTTATTGCAGCATACTCAATTGAGTACTGAAGAAATTGCAGCTAGCTTAGGGTTTTGCGATCGCAGTCATTTTGCCAAATATCTTAAGTGTTTTACTGGAATGACACCAAAACAAATTCAAGCCAAATCGCAATAATTTACTCAAATCTAGCAGCTTTTTTCTAGAGTCCAAACAAGTAAGGCTTTTAAACTGTCAACAGTAGAGCAAAATTAACTAGATAGAAATGAGCGATATCAAAATTAAAACCACCTATGTCAAAGTATCAAATCAAGATTTACACATTGATGCTTACTTAGCACAACCAGCAAAGGAAGGAAGATTTGCTGCGGTAATAGTTTTTCACGAAATTTTTGGACTAAACAGTAACATTAGAGAGATTACCGAATTAATCGCCCAACAAGGTTATATAGCGATCGCACCAGCGATGTATCAACGGATTGCCCCTGGTTTTACCCGTGATTTTAGCCCAGAACATCTTGCTTACAGTCCCGAAGCTTACGAACTCGGTTTGCAATATTACGAACAGGTTAAGTATGGAGAAATATTCAGTGATATTCAAGCGACCATCGCCTACCTTAAAACTTTACCCAATGTCAAAGCAGACGCGATTAGCTGTATAGGTTTTTGTTTTGGCGGTCATGTTGCCTACATGGCAGCTACTTTGCCCGATATAAAAGCTACGGCTTCATTTTACGGTGGTGGCATTACCACTTCTAGCTATGGTGAAGATATTCCCACTCTCGATCGCACTGCCCAAATTCAAGGTACTATTTATCTGTTTTTCGGCACGAGAGATACTTTAGTTTCTCAACAAGAAAACCTACGAATTGAAGCAGAATTACAAAAACAGCAGATCCAACATCGTGTATTTCGCTACGACGCTGGACACGGATTTTTTGGAGGATTGTTTCAAGATAAGTATCCGTTTTTAAAACAGCATCCCAGCTATAATCCTGAAGCTGCACCTCATGCTTGGCAACAGGTATTAGAGCTTTTTCAAAATAACTTATAAATTGATTTTATTATGGCTTAAAGCGATCGCAGTAATAATAACATTGCGATCGTGTGATTAACTAATCATTTAGTTATGTTATAACGCTTAAAAACACTTGTAATTAAGACATACAAGAAAGTGGTGATAATAAATCTACGCCCTGCTACTCCTGCCGATTTGAATCTATTGCGACACTGGGACGAGCAACCTCATATAATTGCCTCAGACCTAATGATGATTGGGGTTGGGAGATAGAACTCAAACGCACTCCCGACTGACGCGAACAATTAATTGCCGAAATAGATGGTCGTCCCATCGGATTTATCCAGATTATCGATCCAGCCCTTGAAGATAGTCACTATTGGGGTAATGTCACAGAAAATCTTCGCGCGATTGACATCTGGATTGGGGCAAAGACTGATTTAGGGAAAGGCTATGGAACACAAATGATGCAGCTTGCCCTTGCTCGATGTTTTAGCAATCCTCTGGTGACGGCGGTACTTATCGATCCACTCGCTAGTAATACTCGCGCGCAACGCTTCTATGAACGTTTTGGCTTCCAATTTATTGAACAGCGATGGTTCGGGCAAGATGACTGTTGTGTTTATCGTTTGAACAGAGCAGATTGGCGCTTTAGCTTAAACCGCATCTAGTTTGAAAACCATAATTTTTACACGGGTTCGATCAAAGGGGAAAGGTTTCACTTACCTGCTTACGCTCCTAGTTTAAAACTCCAGTTTTGAATGTGGACGCGGTTTAACTGTTTTTACTTGAAAATGACATGGAGATTTTTACCAATAGATTTTTTCTACGAGACTTTATCCAAAAAGATGAATCTGCATTTTTTGCCTATCATGTCGATCCCAAATATGCTGAGTTTTGTGCGCCAGAAGAAGTATCACTTATCCATATAGGAAAATTGCTCAATCTTTTCACTCAATGGGCATCTGAAAGTCCCCGTTGCAATTATCAACTTGCTATTATCGATCGCCGAAACTTAAATTTAATCGGTTGTTGTGGGCTACGTCGCGAGAATTACGATTCGGATAAGGCGGAAATGGGTATTGAATTAGCACCGCAGTTTTGGAGTCGTTACGCTTATGCAATTGAAGTTGGCAAAGCTTTGATTGAGTTTGGTTTTAACGATCTGGGTTTAAAAGAGATTCGAGGTATTTCTGTCAGTGCAAATTTGCGGGTTGCGCGTTTGGCAAAGCGATATGGTTTTATTGAAATTGGCACACGCCCTAGTCCAGATTGGATGAGCGATCGCCAATGGAATCAAATTGAGTGGCAACTTACCAGAGAATCTTGGAAAAGCTTATTAGACTAAACGATGCAAAGAGCGATCGCACTTTGTTATTAAATAGTCAAACATCAACATAAAATACACGCGATCGCTCACAGATTTAATTATCATTTAGGTTTTTGGGCGCGAAATATGTAGAATTTCACCAATTACAGAAAAGCCTGCACGAGCGTAAATTCGTTTTTCTGCTTCATGTGCAGCCATCAGGAAAGGAATAGAGATGCCCGCAGTAAAGGCTTCTTCAACCAATCTAGTCGTAAGCGCACCTGCTATACCCCGTCGTCGGAAGGCAGCACGTACCCCAATAGCTGCAATTTCCGTGGTTTGGTTGCTAGGTACAGTACACACCCCTGCGCCTACAGGCTCACCCGTTGCCTTCATTCGGGCAAGAACAGCAATTCCACCTGCTTTGAGGCTGTTACGGAGCTTAGCGATCGCGTTTGAATCTGGTGGCGAAGCGTTATAAGCTTCATTCTGAACCGCGATCGTGGCAAACAGATCGGTATCAAAAACTGGTAAAATTAACTCGATCCCTGGAGGAACTGGAAAACTTTGCTGTGATTTAGGAGTACAGATCATCAGTGGCAAATGTCCTTCAACGCAAAAGCCTGCATTAATTAAAACTTCTTCCACAGCAGGGGCTAACTGAGCGACATATTCCAAGCGCGGTTTGCGCAATCGTTTTTCGTAGGCAACGATCAGAGCGGACACATCTGCGGGCGATGGTGTGGCGTTGTCATCGGGAATGGCGTAGTTGAGAAAAGGATTATCATTGGAACGAGAGAAAGTAGCCAGAAATGAACCAATTCGCTCTGTATCGCGTTGGTGGCTAGCTGCAACACGTAAATATGACTGAATGCGCGATTCCATAAATCAGAAATACCTTCTTACTTGATCGCAATACTCCAAATATTCCTTACCATAATACTCCTGCAAATAGTCTTCCTCACGCAATACTTGACGATGAAACAGCCATATAGCTGCACCAATATAAACCAAAAGTATCCAATTTGAGAATATCAGGAATTGACCAAGCAAGATGAACGCAAATGCAACATAAATTGGATTACGGCTAAAAGCGAAAATGCCGGTCGTTATAAGTTTGTCAGGATGGTTTGTATCGATGCCAACACGAAAACTCTGTCCAAAAGAAACAAGACTCCACAATAACAGTAATAACCCCGCCAGGCAAAAAAACACTCCAACCCAGGAGATTACCTCAGAATCAAAAAATTCTTGTGTGCTGACAGTGGGAAAATTGAATGCAGCAGCAAATACAAGATAAAAATAAAAAAGGGCAAAGGGCAAAATCAAAAAATCTGTACGATCTATTTTGCCAAAATTTAGTGCTTCTATTCCTTTGTTTTTCATTACTAAAGATCGAGTTAATACCATAGCGACCATTAGTACAATTATTAATACTGAGAAGTACCTTGACATAAATTCCTCCGCTCACAATCAGGTTCAAAACTAATGGATGGATGCTCCTTTATTGTCATAGATAGTTTATGAACGCGATCGCCAATACTTAATTTAAAATCATATTCGTAATGCGATCGAGATCATATTTTAGATTTAAACAGCAATTTAAAATCAAAACATAAATATAAATATAAATACCGCCAGCTAACATTTATAAAAAGCTGGCTTATAAGAAATCACCCGCGCCCAAGTTAATTATTAACTTGGGCGTTGCTATTGTTGTCATTACTGAAATTATTAGGAATGAGTGTAATACTAGATTTTTAAGACTGACTCACAGTTTATCAATTCCCTTTTTATGTCCATTTCTCAAAAACCTGATGTCGCCGAGAACACATTTAAACCCATTTCCAAATCTCCCTTCAACTCTTGGCAACTATGGAACATGAATTTAGGCTTTCTGGGTATTCAGTTTGGCTGGGGACTTCAGATGGTAAACATGAGTGCTATTTTTGAGCTTTTAGGGGCAAATGCCGACCAGCTACCGATTCTGTGGCTAGCTGCACCCCTAACAGGCTTATTTATCCAGCCAATTATCGGTAATCTCAGTGACTATACCTGGACTCCTTTAGGTAGAAGACGACCATACTTTTTAGTCGGGGCAATTTTGGCATTTATCTCTTTGGTATTGATGCCTAACTGTGACAATATTTGGACGGCAGCAGGAGTATTATGGATTTTAGATACTAGTGCCAACGTTAGCATGGTGCCTTTTAGAGCATTTGTCGGCGATTTGTTACCAAAAGAGCAGCGAACAAAAGGTTTTGCTATGCAGAGCATTATGCTTGGGTTGGGGGCGGTTTCTGCTTCGGCTTTGCCCTGGATCTTGAGTCACATTCTGCACGTAAGTAACGCGAGAAATTCTCTACATAAAATACCCCTAACGGTGGAAGTCTCTTTTTATGTTGGCAGCGTATTATTTTTGGGTACCGTCTTGTGGACAATTGTGACTACTCCCGAATATCCACCGCCAAATTTAGCTCGGTTTAAGCAGTTAAAAGCTAAACGTAGCGGGATTTCCAGCAGTCTACGAGAAACCTGGCAGACTTTGGGCAAGATGCCAATCAAAATGCAGCAGCTTGCTAAAGTACAGTTTTTTACTTGGTTGGGGATATTTTGCTTTTTTCTTTATTTTCCTCCTGCGGTGGCGCGCAATATCTTTGGGGCAACCAGCCAAAATTCGGTTATTTATAGCGACGGTATAGAATGGGCGGGAATTTGTTTTGCTTTATATAATGCTGTTTGTATCGGCTCTTCTTTTTTATTACCCCGAATTGCTCAACGTCTTGGTCGCCCTTTAACCCACAGTCTCTGCTTGCTTTGTGGCGGGACAAGTTTAATTTCTCTTTTGGCAATTAGCAATCAATACGTTTTGCTTTTGGCAATGATCGGTTTGGGGATAGCTTGGTCAAGCGCGCTGATTATGCCTTACACTATGTTAAGTGATTCTATTCCACCTCAGCGTCAAGGAATCTATCAGGGAATATTTAATTTTTTTGTTGTCCTACCAGAAATTGTCGCTTCTCTTGGTTTGGGTTGGGTAATGCAGAATTTACTCCACGAAGATCATCTTCTAGCGGTGGTAATGGGAGGAATATTTTTAATCATTGCCGCGGGATTAACTTTACTAATCAAATCAACTCCCGTTAATGATTTGACAAGGGAGGCAAAAGCCATAGAAACTCAAGAGGATATGGCTTCTAGTTGGGACGAAACTAATTCTGCAAGAGAGCAAGTAAAATGATTAATCAGTTTGGTCGTTTGACTCAACTCTTACTGTTAGCGATTACGGTGTTGACCTATAACGTCATTGCTATGGCGATCGCCAATTCTCTATTTGTCAGTCATGTTGGGGCGGGAAAACTGCCCGTTGTCTTTATTTTGATTGGCTTATGTTCTTTACCTATTTATGGCGTTTTTTCGCAAATAGCCGATCGCTATAGTCGCCCTTTAGTATTTCGTTACGTAATGCTGGGGTCTATTGTTGCTATGTTCGGGCTGAGGCTACTGACCGATGTAGACCTAGATTGGGTTTATTATGTTCTTTTAATCACTATCTTTTTTCAGTGGGATTTTAATAATAATATTCTTTATCCTGGGCTACTTACAGACTATTTTACTACCCTGGAATACAAGCAATATGCCCCCTATATTGGTATTGCTCAAGCGGTAGGTACTTTAGTTGGTGGTGGTTTGACTATTTTGTTATCCCGTTATTTCCCCAGTCAAGAACTACTGTTGTGTTTACCGTTGTTTATGGCGATCGCTTTTGGACAACTTGTCTATCTAGAAAAGTCTCAGCGTCGCTTAGAAACGTCTCCCAGAGAATCTAATTTAAGTATGATCGAATCTTTAAAAACTCTGCCCGATTTGACCAAACGCTATCCTTTGATCTTATTTATTGCAGCCAGCACCTTTTTACTGGTAATTATTTATATAAGCTCGGAATTTCTCTGGTTAAATATATACGGTAGACATTTTGAAGAATCAGAATTGACGGGTTTTCTGGGGCTGATGCGGATGATCATTTCCCTAATTCAGGTAGCGTTTCTTTATGGCATTACTCGTCCTTTACTTAAATGGGTAGGGGTAGCTAGGCTAAATGCGCTTTATCCGCTCACCACTCTTTTAAGTTTGGGGGGATTATTGTTTAACTTTAATTTGACTGCGGGAATCGGCTTACACATCAACGGAGACGCATTCTATAAATCAATTAACCTACCCGTACACCAGCTAAACTATAACGGCATTCCCCATCAGTATGTAGGGCGTATTCGGGCTTTGAGCGATGGTTTGATTTATTCGCTTGGACTAACTCTAGCAGGTGTAGTGTTGTGGATCTGCCATCTTTATTTAAGCTTAGAGCAAATTACTTTATTGGCAATTAGCTTAACGGTATTATTATTGCTGGTGCGGTTGCCCATGGGAAGATTTTATAGCCGCAGTTTAGAAGAGATGATTCGCTCTGATAGCATTAATTTAGATGACTTTAGGGATGAGCAAACTCAACTACCACCTCAGTCAAGTAATGTAATTCGGGAGTTTTTGACAGATAGCGATCGCTATACCCAAATTAAAGGATTAGAATTAGCTGCCAGCCTGGGTAATCCTCAGCAGTTTTTTGCTGAAATTAAGGCTTTATTGCCTGATGCTGATAACTCACTCCGTCAGGGAATATTAAAGTTGTTTAGCGGTAATCAAGAGTCAGCCAGCCTAGAAAAGTTTGCCCAGCTTTTGAGCCTGGAAAATCTTACCGCCAGGGCAACGGTTTTAGAAGTTCTAATTGCTAATAACTATAATTTTGCCTCAGAACAACTTGAGCAGCTTATTGCCGATCCTGATTTAGAAATCAGAACTTTGGCTTTAGTTGCTACCTTCCAAAGCACTGATGCGGGAAATTTAGACTCTAGTATTGCCGAACAGTTTTGGCAGATAGAAATAACCGATACCACTGCTAAAGCGATCGCTCGTGTAGTTTGCTATAGCCGAAACCCAGAATTTATTACCCTGATCGAATATTTACTGCCCCAGGTAAGTCCAGAAGTTAAACAAGAAACCCTAACTGCTTTGGCTAGTTTGGCTCAACCTCAAGACCATAATATAGCCAAAATTGCTCTAGCCGAAATCAATCATTTTGAACCAATGGTGAGGATTGCGGCTTTTAAACTCTTAGAAATGACCATTTGCCCCCAAATGCTTGAGCCAGTAGCTAAAGGATTAAGCGATCGCCATGCTCAAGTTCGCCAACAGGTAGCAAACACCCTGGCAGCCTATGGTAAATCTGGTTTAGCTGTAGCCAAAGATAACTTAACTGCTGATAATCCTCATATAGTTAATACGGCGATCGCAGCTATTGGTAAAGTAAAGAGCAAACAGGCTAACGAAATTTTGTATAAGCATCTCACTCCAGAGTTTCAGAATCTAGCTCGTATCCGCAAATGGCAACAGCAAATACCTGCCCAAGATCCAAGCTGGAAGCTACTAGCGGTGGCAATTGAAGACTATCAGCAACGTCTATTACAAAAGGTTTTATACATCCTCTCCTGTTTGGGCTATTCTCGCACCGTGAATTTGGTAACGCGAATTTTGGCAACCAGCGATCGCCGTGACTTAGCCAACGCCGTAGAAGTTCTTTCCTCAATTAATCATCGTCGTTTTATTCAACCCCTTATTCCTTTATTAGAGCAGACGGTATCCGAAAAATCTGAGGTGAGCATCGAGCCTACTCCTCAATGGCTGAGGAACAAAGGCTATAAAATACTATTAGAAGCATTAGAATCTGGCGATCGCTGGATTAAAACAGGTGCATCTGTAGCCTTGGCAGTCATTCCCACCGCTTTGCTCAAAGATCCCGATCCCATCGTACAATCAGTAGCACAGGAAATATTCTTTCTTGCCGATCAGCTTACTTCTCCCGTTAGCACCTCTATGAATCGACTGCTTCTACTGCGAAACATCGCCTTATTCAAAAACCTTTCCCTAGATGAACTCTTTCCCATTGATCGGGCTTTGGAACAAAGACAGGTTTTGGCAGGAGAAACTATTTACACCGAGGGCAGCTGGGGCAGTTATTTCTATATTATTGCCGAAGGAAAAGTACAAATTGTCAAGCAGCTCGACGGTGAACAACAGGAAATCAAACAATTAAGCACAGGTCAATATTTTGGCGAGATTGCTCTGTTTGATGAAGCTCCCCGTTGGGATGGCGCGATCGCTCTTGAAGACTCTATCTTACTCAGCTTAGAAAAGAAACGCTTTATTAGCCTTATTTCTCAACGTCCCCATATTATTCTAGAACTCTGTCGCTTTTTGAGTAAAAGACTACGGGAAACAGATAAATATATGTCTGCAAAGAAAATGCGATCGACGCCAAAGGGATAAACGGCTGCGCCGTAGTTATTAGTTGTTAGTTATTAGTTATTAATAAACTTGTTGCTATGTATCCATCTTCACCATCAACCTAAAAACGAATCAAGTTCGCACACAAATAGGAATTATTCTCAACACCTCGATTGGAGAAAGGACTTGTCCGCATCTTGCGCGAGTAAGGCTTTAGCCGCAACTGACCCACGCATCCCCCTCGGTCATTTGTGTCCGAGCCTGCTATTATTTTCAAAATTATAAATGAAATTAACTATAGGCGATCGCCTGGTTGACTGACAAAAGATGAGGCAAGTTAATAAACGAATCGCGCTTCCTCAAAATCTTATTCCTTAGACTGACCAACGGTGACAGCAGGCTCCGTCCGTTTAGGGCGGAGTAATCTGTCACTGAAAAATAGCGAGTAATCATTTACTATAAAATCTAGAATAATATTCAATTATGACTAACTTCTGTCCTCATCCCTCATCCTTTAAAACATGGTTCCCTTAAAAGACGAAAATCCGATTAAAATTGTCCCTTATGTTACCTACATCTTAATTGCAGTTAATATTCTAGTTTTTATTTATGAACTGAGCTTAAACTCAAATCAGTTAGATATTTTCTTCCACTTGTTTGCAGTTGTACCCAAAGAGTTAACCGCTAGCTTTAACGGTGTTGATGTGCATCAGGGCATCCCAGAAATAGTTACTCCCGTCACCTCTCAGTTTCTTCATGCGGGATTTACCCATGTTGGCTTCAATATGCTATTCCTCTGGATATTTGGCAATAACATCGAAGAAGAGTTGGGAAGTGCCAAATTTGTTTTGTTTTACTTATCCTGTGGCGTTATAGCTGTACTAGCACAATGGTTCTTTTCCGCTATGTCTACTGTACCATCTTTAGGAGCAAGTGGCGCGATCGCTGGAGTTATGGGAGCATATATTCTCAAGTTTCCCCAAGCAAAAATTGTTACTGTTATCCCTTTAGGCTTCTTTTTTCCTTTGTTTAGGATACCTGCAGTGTACTTTCTCGGCTTTTGGTTTGTCGAACAGGCATTAAACGGTATTAGCTCTTTTGAGGTTACTGCTAGCGTCGGTATGGAAAGCGGTGGCGTAGCTTATTGGGCGCACGCAGGGGGATTTATAGCTGGAGCAATTCTCGGACCAATGTTGGGGCTATTTTCATCTAAATCAGATGAGAAAGTTTTAAACTCCTAATTTTCCAGAAAATTTGCGGATAAATAATTGCTGTTAGTTATTGACAGCAATTAACAACCAACCTCCCATAGCCAATCCCAATAAATTAGGTGTCCATGCTGCCCAAAAAGGTGACAGAATCCCTGTTATTCCTAATGAACCTAATACAAATGCTAATAAATAATAAATAAAAACAATAGCAACACAGATACCAAAACCTTTAGAACGATTAAGATAAGAATACTTTGCTCCCAAAGTTGAACCAATTAAAGCAAAAACAAAACAAATAAAAGGAAAAGCATACTTTTGCTGAATACTTACTTTCAGTTTAGATACGTCTACAATTGCCCCACTATCTTTGATTAGATCTAAATATTCTTTCGCTTGCTGAATATTCATGTCTTCAAAGTTACGTTTTTTTTGGGCAATCTCAAAAACATTCGCGGAAAAGGGTAATTGCTTATAAGTAAACCGCTCTGTCTTCATCTCCTCAGCATTATCGCCAACCTTATTTATTTCGCCATCAAACAGATCCCAAACTTGCCCAGACTGATTCCATTGAGCTAATTTAGCTGTAATAATCTTGCTTATTTTTCCCTGCTCAAAGCTAATTATTGTTACGTTTTCAAAGCTTTGATTGATGTATTGTTCGGCAAAATAAATGTTTTGTAGCTTTTTAGATGCAGAATTGTGTAGATTTGATTTATATTCTGGATAAAAAACGTCTCTTTTTTGTCTACTTAATTCTGTTTCAGTAATATAAGCAGTCTGTAGTAAATTTGCTTGATAGTTAGCAGCAGGAACAATTAATTCGTTGAATAAAAAAGTTATGCCTGTGACGATCAAACTAAATAATAATGCAGGTATGATGATGCGATAAAAATTAATGCCAAAACTAAGCAATGCCACTAATTCACCATCGCTACTTAAACGACCATATATTACTAAGCAAGAGAGCAAGATAGAAATAGGCAAAGCATAGGCAACATACTCAGGTATTTTATCTATAAAGATGAGAATAGCGACAGGAATAGGTAAGCCGTATTCAGTAATTTTAAATGCTAAATCTGAAACTGTACCAATCGACACTCCCAAGCAGGATAATAAGCCAACGCTGAATAAAAAGAATAAGCTCAATTGATTGGTGATATAGCAATCTATTAAAGGAAAGCGCCACTTAAATATCTTTTTAATGCTGTTAAAATCCAATTTTGTTTACGTATCAATGAATTATTTACCATAATTACATCAAAATAAATAATTTTTAGTCTTATCGCCAATTTTAACCAAATTATTATGGGTAGGGCAGTATAAACTAACAGCTTTGTATTAGTTCATGACAAATTAATCAAATTCATGTTCGTTATTTTTACCATTTTTCTTGTAATATCAAGCGTATTTTTTCTGCTAATACTTGGATATTAGGTTCTTGAAGTATTCCTAGATGATTTCCTGGGATATCAATGATATTTAATCCCCCTTGGGCAAACTTTTGCCACTCTAACTTGAGATCCCTATCTTCTGTTGCTCGAAATAACACTACAGAACCTGGATAGGGCTGCATGACATAGCCTTTATTTACTTCTTGATGCTCTTTTGTCTGTTGAATATACTCAGTCAGAGCAAAATTGCGGCTTGTCTTGTCAACAAAATTCTCGCGCACCCAATCAATTTTGTATAAGCCGTACCTAATATGATCTATGGTTGAATTTATCCGCCATTTTATTCTGTCTAAAATGTAGTTTGCACCTATGGTGCGTATTTTATAAGCGTGACGATAAATGCGGTTTTTTAACGGAGGATTTTGATAAGCCGAGTCTTTGTTTGGGCAATGAGAGTCTAATAAGCCCAAAAAACTCACTTCATGTCCTTGAGACAAAAGATGCTGAGCAATTTCATAAGCAACAACACCGCCGAAGGATACTCCCATTAGATAATAGGGTCCTTGAGGCTGAACTTTCTGAACATTATCAACATAATAAGATGCTAGATTGGTAATATCTCTAATATGAGGTTTGTCAGGTTCATCGCTAAAAGATGATGATAAACCATAAATACTGATATCTGCATCTAGGTATTTAGCCAGAGGACGATAAAACTCCAAACCATAGCCCAAATTGTGAATAGCAAACAAAATTGGTCGAGAATTACCTTGTTTAATTGGCACCAGACATTTTGAATCGGCATCAGAAATTGGTTCTTTTTGACGAATAATATTTGCTAGAGCTTTAGGAGTTGAGGCTTGGAACATCATAGATATAGGAATCTTCTGTTCATATCTCTGTTCTATTTCCGTGACTAGACGTGCTGCTAGTAAAGAGTTACCGCCTAATTCAATAAAGTTGTCTTCAATACTAATTGATTCAATACCTAGAATTTCTTGCAGCATCTCGATTATTTTTGATTCTAGGCGATCGCGAGGGGCAATAGTTGCCTCAGTTACTTTTCCTACATCAAGCTCAGATAAAGCACGACGATCTACTTTTCCGCTGGTAGTCAGAGGAAAACTATCAACGATGATAAAAGTTCTAGGAATCATGTAGCTTGGCAACTTTTGCTCTAGATAGTTCCGTAGCATTTCTCCTGTCGGCAGGTTAGTTTTGTTAGGTACAATATAAGCAGCTAAGATTTCTCCTAGCTTATTTTCGCGCACCACTACCGCAGCTTCTACTACTAATTCAGATTGGGATAGTACTGCTTCAATTTCTCCCAACTCAATGCGTAATCCTTGGATATTGACTTGACGATCTACCCGACCTAAAAACTGTAGCGTACCGTCAGACAAATAACGCCCCAAATCTCCAGTTTTATAAAGACGTTCCCCTTTTACATAGGGATTATCGACAAATTTTTCAGCCGTTAATTCAGGTCGATTAAGATAACCCATAGCAACTCCATCTCCACTAATGTGAATTTCTGCTGCTACTCCAATCTGGACAGGCTGAAGATCTCCATCTAATAAATACACCTTCATGTTGGGAATCGGACTACCCACAGGCAGCGACTTAAAATGATGATCTATTTGCTCGGGAATTTTATATAAGGTTACAACCCCAGTGCCTTCTGTCTGACCATAGATGTTTGCTAATTGAACATCGGGTTTAAAAGTCTCTCGCCAGCACTGATATATTTCTGGGGTTACCTGTTCTCCTCCTGCTGCTACAAGACGTACCTGATTATCTAATAAGTTCTGACGATAATCTCGACCTTGCTGATTGAGAATGCCCCAAAAATTACGCCAGAAAGAGGGAACATGATCGACAATAGTTACACCGTAACGTTTAATTATGGCAAAAAATTCGAGGGGGTTTCTTGTTTCTTCGGCTGTAACAATTAATGTAGTTGCCCCCTGTGCCAAAGGCATTAATAACTGTCTAGCTGAAACTATCAAAGCAATTGAACCACGATGGAGATAAGTATCTGCTGGGGTTACATCTAAAGCTAACTGCATTGATTGGGCATAGTGACTCAAGTTTTTGTGACTTAGCATTACCCCTTTGGGCTTGCCTGTAGAGCCAGAAGTGTAGACAATATGAGCTAGATCCCAAAGATTTACCTGCTGATCTAAATTGTTTTGGGGTTGCTGAATAATTGAATGCCAATCTGTATCTACACAAATAATCTGCTCGATTTCGGTAGAAATTTTCTTCAGTAAGCTTTCTTGAGTCAGTAATGTTTTGATCTGGGCATCTTCTAAGATAAAGGCTATTCTAGCAGGAGGATTATTGATATCTAAAGGAACATAAGCTCCCCCTGCTTTAAGAATGGCTAATACAGCAACTACCATAGACAGAGAACGTTCTATACATAACCCAACCAACGAACCTGTGGTAATTCCCAAAGATTGCAAATAATGAGCTAGCTGATTAGCTTGAGTATTTAATTCGCTATAGGTTAACTGTTGTCCTTGGCAAATTATGGCCACTGCATCAGGGTGAGCCTGAACCTGTGCTTCAAACAACTTATGAATGCACTGTGGTAAAGACTGTGTTTGAGTCTGATTCCATTCATTTAAAACCTGTTTTGTTTCACTAGCTGATAGTAACGATAGAGAAGCAACTGAACTATAAGAATTATTAGCAATTGACTTAAGTAATACCTCATAGTTATCACAGATACGCTGAATAGTTGATTCATCAAACAAACGACGATTGTATTCAAACCTACAGAGCAAATAATTTGGTTTGTCGATAACGTCTAAGAATAATTCCTGTTCGGGTATTGCCTTGGTTGGTTTAGTTTGTGAGACTTTAAACACGTCATTGAACCTAAACAACATCTGAAATAAAGAAGATACAGGAAATTCTAAGAAGTCTTGATTCAAAGCTGAAGCTATAGCTGCTGTGCTTGTATTTGAGTAGTTACTCCCTTCTGTAATTTGAGCCTGAATAATTTTTAGTAACTCACTAAACTTTTGTTTGGCTGCAATTATCACCCTAATTGGCAATATTTCAAGTGCTGTAGGGTCTTCTAGGTTCGGGTTAGGGTATCCAACTAAAACGTCAGATTGATTTGTATAGCGGTAGAGTAGAACTTGAAAGGCTGCAAGCAAAATAATTGGCAGAGAAACATTTTCTTGTTGAGCAATTTTTTTTAAGTCTCGATTTAAGCCTTGGTCAACTGTCAACAAAGTTTGCCCAATAGCACTTGGTCGAAGATTAATTTGAGCTTCTAGACTAGACGATACTGACCTTACTCTGTCTGTCGGAAAATCTAATATAGGAGCAATGTTTTTGAGCTGCTTACGCCAATAGTCAATGTCTGAGAGACGTTCGTTGGCGGAAAAACTTTTTTGATGCTTCATAAACAATATAGCTACTTTTAATAATTAATAAGTTTAATAAAAGTTATTTGGCATTAGCAATTTATTTGCGACACTTGAATTAATTGACGGCGTTTTTTGTATGTATAATGCCATTAGTCTCTCTCTCTTTCGAGGATGTCTAGCCTTCAAGGCCTGTTGTCTCAAGATATTTTTGTTTTGATTCCAAAGTTCACATCTTACCTCAACATTAGTTTTGTTCGTAATTTCTTTCCTTTACTCTATTTCTTCTCTGCACAAAACTAATGTTTTCAAACTGGACTGGGTTTATTTTATTTCTATCTCTGATGACTGTAGTTTAGACTAACAAAGAGGCAAAGACAGAAAACAAAGAAAGAATGAAGCGCAGATAGGGAGAAAATGAAAATAGCAATAAAATTCAAACTCTCCCCACCATGGAATATGAACGATATCACCAATTCCGTCAAGAAACATATCAAATGTTTTGTCTAGCAAAAGATGCAACATTTGAATTAATGGATAGTGTGATGACAACAAGAAAGGTAAATTGTTTAGCAGAATTTTCTTTGTCTTCTCTGTTTAGAAGAAGATGGTCAAGCACCTACGAAGCTTTACAAGATAACCTCCCCAACCGAAACAAGTTGATGAAGAGGTACCTCAAATTCAAGCTCAATGACCAAACTACATGGTGGTCAGCAGATAAAACAGAAGAAATAGAAGACTTCAAACTAGGCAAATTGAAAATTACTAAATGGGACTGCCTACATTTTCGTGGTTCTGCATCTAAAGATCTGAGTTTGATTCAAGTGCTGAGACTCGACTCCAAAGGTTCGCTCAAAAAGCGTCGTCCCTTATGGCTAATTTGGGTTGGAGAACAGTTTTTAGAGTTAAAAGAGATGTCTGGAGTCGATCATTGGTACAGATTTGCCAAGCAAAGTGATAGATGGAGCGATTTAATGCCCTTGATGACTTGGCAATTGTGGTTAGCCAAAGATTTGGTTGAAGAACATCACTTACCTTGGCAGTCCCACCAGACAAAATTAACTCCTGGCAGAGTTTTGCACAGTCTATCTTGCCACTTTTATGGGACTTAAACAAAATTTAAGCCCAAACAAAGCCCAAACTAACTTTATAAGTCACAAATACATTCCAATTTCTGTTGAGCCACTGGATAAAACGATAAGATATAGCAGTACGAAACGCTTCTAATGCTTCAGGAAAAGTATTAATTTCTTTGTTAGCCCAGCGTCTTCTTAACCCGCCAGTTAGCTTGTGCCAAAGGACGGACAGCTCACGATTCTGAGGAAACCTCAGAATCCGTGTCCTCATAAAAGTGTAAGCACAAAAGACAAGAATCATTAACTACCAAAATTGTTTAAGTACCGTTATACTGTTACGAAATTTGTAAATCTAAGCCTTAGCCCCCTGCAACCGCAGGAACTATACTTACTTCATCACCGTCACTTAGTGCTGTATCTGTACCTTCAAGGAAACGGATATCTTCACTGTTGACATAAAGATTTAAAAAACGACGGGGCTTTCCGCTTTCGTCACAAATACGAGCCTTTATACCAGGACAATTGGTTTCCAAAGAATTAATTAGTTCGTCTATATTACTACCAGCACACTCGATAGTAGCTTGGTTGTTAGTGAACTTTTGCAGGGGAGTAGGAACTAATACTTTAACGGTCATGATCGATAGAAAAAGATTTAATAATGAATAGTTAAACCATTTACCTAGTTGAAAAAAATGATCGATGGTAAATGATTGATGTCAAATGTTAAACGCTAGTTTGTTGCCATTCCAAACGTTCTAAAGTGCGAGAGCGTTCTAGCGCACGTTCAAAACTGTCTAGTTTTGGTTCAATAGTTAAAGGCTCACCGATATATCCTTGTACTGCTTCTTGAGTTTTCAAGCCATTGCCAGTTATATAGACAACTGTTTTTTCGCTACTGTTGATTTTACCTGCTTCTACAAGCTTTTTAAGGACGGCAATAGTAGTACCACCAGCAGTTTCGGTAAAGATACCCTCGGTTTCAGCCAAAAGCTTCATACCTTCAATAATTTCAGCATCGGTTACGGATTCAATGTTGCCGTTAGTTTTGCGAGCAATATCTAAAGCGTAGTAGCCATCTGCTGGATTGCCGATCGCAATGGATTTAGCGATAGTGTTAGGCTTAACTGGAGTAACAAAGTCTCTGCCTTCTTTAAATGCTTGAGCAATGGGAGAACAACCTTCTGCCTGTGCGCCACTAAAGCGAACTTGCTTATCTTCTACTAAACCGACTTTAACAAATTCATTAAAGCCTTTATAGATTTTGGTAAATAATGAACCAGAAGCCAAAGGTGCAACTATATGATCGGGTAGTTCCCAGCCTAACTGTTCGGCTACTTCATAACCAAGGGTTTTAGAACCTTCAGAGTAGTAAGGACGAAGATTGATGTTGACGAAACCCCAGCCATAACTGTTACCAACTTCAGAACAAAGTCGATTGACCTGATCGTAGTTGCCTTTGACTGCCATTACGGTAGGGTTATAAATCAAAGTACCCATGATTTTTCCTGCCTCTAAATCCGCAGGGATAAATACGCAACAGTCCATACCTGCGTGTGCTGCGATCGCTGCTGTGGAATTAGCTAAGTTACCAGTACTAGCGCAGGAAACAGTAGAAAATCCTAGTTCTCTGGCACGAGTTAAGGCTACAGACACTACCCTATCTTTGAAACTGAGAGTAGGCATATTAACCGCATCGTTTTTAATATAGAGATCTTTTAGACCCAGACGACGAGCTAAACGATTGGACTTGACCAAAGGAGTCATGCCTGTACCAACATCAATCGGATTTTCGCTTTCAACTGGCAAAAATGCTTTGTAACGCCAAATTGAATTAGGTCCTGCTGCAATAGTTTCACGGCTGACTTGACGACGAATTTCATCGTAATCGTATTCAACTTCTAAAGGAGAAAATGTTTCTTCGCAAACATTGAGAGCCTCTAGAGGATATCTTACGCCACCTTCTTTGGATACTAAGTTGGTGAAAGTTCGTCCTTTTGCGGTTTTGATGGGTGTCTGGGTCATGATTTATCTTTTATTTCGTCAACAGTGATGTTGATAGTATCACAGGTAAAAACAACCAGTCAATCATACCCGACTAAAATTATCGGGTATAAGAAATACTTTGATAAAACAGGTTTTTAGATTAAAAACAAACGATAAATTGAGGATTTTGCCAGGTGTTATGAATTAATGTAAATTTTTAACCGAAAACAACTTAATTTAGTCGCTATTTTTTTGGTAATCGACTAAAACTGTTTACTTGGAAAATAGTTATTTTGGCGACAGATTTTGAATAAATATTTTGATACGGCGATTATAATGACCAGTGTTTGCTCAATAGGTTTAGCAACTCTCTCATTTGCCGCCGATAAAATTCCTAATAGACAATCTCACACAGTTAATAAAATTCAGCTACAGAAATTAAATCAATCTTTGGCGGTTAATTTACAACACATAGAGAGTGATACGCTGCCAACCCCTACCAAAACCATTTCCAAAAAGGCGACCTCTAAACCTATTTCTGCTGTAGCTATCAAGCTGATCAAAGAGTTTGAGGGATTTGAAGAACAGGCTTATATAGATACTGACGGATCGGCTGTCATTGGCTATGGCTTATCGCAAATAGGAGGTAAACCAGTTCAGGTTGGCGATTGCATTTCTGCCGAACAAGCTAATGCTGCCTTGAAAGCTCAAGTGCAAGAAATTCGACGGGAGTTGGATCGAGCTATTAAAGTTAATTTAAGCGATCGCCAGTTGAGTGCATTAGCTTCACTCTCCTTTAATGTAGGCGTAGATTATATTGCCGAAAGTACCCTCGTTAGGAAAATAAATGCCGAGGATTATGCTGGTGCAGCCAATGAGTTTTTACGCTGGGACAAAGCTAATGTCGGAGGCGCACTTGTACCAATGCCAGGACTAACTAGAAGAAGACAAGCAGAAAGACAGCTATTTTTGGAGGGATGAGAGATAAGCTTTAATCATGGCAAATCCAGTCCAGATATTTAGGTTCATCAACCAAATCTTGAGCCAACAAGAAACTAGATATTGTCCAATTCTGGTATTTTCTGGCTTCTTTGCCGACTAAGCGACCATTTTTACCATCATAATATTCTGCCCACTCATCTTTATGTAGGCGTTTGGCTGCAATTTCAATCGCTTTTTTGGCTAAATCTAAACGATCCATTTTTATCGCTGCTGCTACCATAAAACATAACAACACTGGCCAATTGCCTCCATTATGATATGACCAAGGACGATTTTTAGGGTCACAACCTGTAAGTAGCTGCCAATCTCTACCCTTGAGGGCAGGAAAACAAATTTTCATCGGCATCCAGCCGATCAAATCTTCCCATTTCGTATCGATGGTGTGCATAATGATCTGTCCCTGTTGGCGCATGACCAAGGAAGATAAAATTGACATCATGTTACCCAATGCAAAGAAGCGACAGTCCAAATGGGATGGCCCTAAATTGCCTGCCAGATAACCTCCTTCTTCGGGAAACCATTCACTCAATTCTGCATAGGGAATAGACTCGGCATAAATATTAAACTGGTTTAAAGCATCTTCTCCATACTCTTCATAATGGTAGCGATAAATGACGTTTAACTTTTCTAGGTCTAGCCAATAATTGTGACGAATGTGGCTGGTTAAAGCTGCAAGACGACCATCAATTGCTTGGAGAATTTTCTCATTTTCCTGATTATTTAAAAGCAATTCTCTAGCACATTTCAAAGTCGTATGAAACAAAGCCTGGATTTCTAAAGGATGCCCATTAATTCCCATACGACGGTCAATCATACACGCCCCATCAGGGACGAGTAAAGTTGGATACATATCAAATCTTGCCGACAGACAAAGCTCAATAATGAGTCTAATTCCTTTCTGCATTTCGGGAGTATGAGCAAAAGAATTTTCTGCTGTCGCTTTGACATAAGCCCTCAACAAAAACACCCACCATAAACAAGAATCTACAGGAGTAACTCTACCAATGGCGTGATCGCCAAAATCAGCCTTGAGAAACTCTTCGCCTCCTTGATGCAGCACTTTAAAACTAGCGGGCATTAAGCCTCTTCCTGGCTCTAAAAAATCTAACTGTTTTTCTTTAATTTGCAGCTTTAGAGTTTCCAGCAAAAAATTATGGACAACTTCCGATTTACCTCTAATTAGAAAAATCAAGGCTGCCGGAACAAAGTCACGTACAAAACACTGATCATAATTTAGTGAGGGTGAACTGTAATCACTAGCAGCCAAAGTCCCTATAGGGCGACCTCGATAATAAATGATAGATGATTCGAGAGCTTGCCATGCCTCGGCTGCGATAACATAACTTTGTTTGGCAATCAATTTTTTTCAATCCTTAAATATGATGAGCCTGCTGGTTTTTAATTAGCTTTATATGCTGTAAGGCGTTTTGCTAGTTAACATGGTTGATTTTATATTATCGTTAGTTTATCAACAAAATTAGGCACTAGTACCATCAAAGTGAAACGCGATCGCCAGTAAATGTCTAACTTCTGCTTAAAACTCATGTCTTTATCCTGCAAATTGCCATATCGGTATTTAACTGAATATAACCGCCTACAAAGACATCGTAAATTCGCGAAATTGCTTAAATTAGCTTTCGTGTATTGTATATTCTTACCCCTTTGTTTGTTTGAAACCAATTTTAGTTTTTAAACGTACTAATGTAAGTATAGGTGCAACTTTTGTTGACCAACGGTCACAGATTACTCCGCCCTAAACGGACGGAGTAATCTGTGACTAGTTGTTGGAACAATTAGGTTAAATATGACAGGCTTGAGCTTAGATTTGAGAAAAAAACTACTAAACAGACGTTATTATCTTCATGAATTAATAGCTCAAAGTAGCCATAGTCGAGTTTTTTTAGCTAGCGATATAGTTTTAGGGCATCAAAAATGCGTCATAAAACAATTGTGTCTAAACTTTTCTTCGACAGAAGAAAAGCAGACAAGAAAGCTAATGTTCGAGGAAGAAGCCAAAATATTAAAAAAACTTACTGGTAAACATTCTCAAATCAGCCAATTTTATGCTTACTTCAGTGATTCTAACTGTTTATATTTGGTGCAGGAATGGATTCAAGGAATTACTTTAGAACAAAAATTAAGTAGGCAACAAAAGCTATCAGAGACTGAAACTAGAGACATTTTACTAAATTTGTTACCTGTTTTAGAATGTATTCATAGCTTAGGAATTGTTCACCGCGATCTTAAACCAAGCAACATTATTTTACGGGCAAAAGATAATTTACCAGTGCTGATTGATTTTGGTGTTGCTCAAAAAGTTGGCACTTGTCACCAGCAACTTATAGGTGGTACACCAGGATATATGTCCTTAGAACAAGCAAGGGGGCAAACAGCTTATAATAACGATCTCTATAGTTTGGGTTTAACAGCGATTAATCTTTTAACAGGGAAATCGCCACTAACTTTTGATTTTGAAATAAATCAAAGCAATTTTGAATCACAAAAAAAGACTGCTTCTAATCAGAATTTAATGGCAGTAATCAACCGTGCGATCGCTTATGATTCTAGTCAGCGATTTGCTTCTGCCAGGGAAATGCTTGCAGCGTTGCAGTTTTCCAAAGCAACATCATTTTTAATGCCGACAAATACGCCTAAATTTCGCTCAAAATCATGGGCAAAATATTTTATGATCGGTATACAGATTGCGGGGGTGTGTCTAGGCTTGAATTACCTAACCTCCGAACTAGATGAGCGACCACCGATAAACTTATTAGACTCCCTTCAAGCCAAATTGCTTCTGCCAACTGACGATGATGTTGAACCCATAGATAAGAAAACCAAGAATTCACCAACCAAGAATAATGCTCTTCAAGCTGTAATTTTTATTCCTGGGACTTCAGAAAGCAAAATCCTTCAGGCTTTAGGAGAACCTGTCTGGCGCAAACCTGGTTTTTGGGCAAATAGTATTGCCTGGTCTTATGAAAATGTTATTTCCAAGGGAATTGACCTGGGATATCTGTTTGACACTCAAACAAGTAAGCTGCGTCAGGCAGAAATAGCAGTCCCACCTGCAACTAACTTCAATACAGTCCACTCGGCTTTAGATTCGCTTTTGGCAGCAGAACCACTCACCACTGACTTAGAACAAGGATTACAAGCCGTATATCGTCGTCAAAAAGCCACCTATAATTTTTCAGTAAATGGCTTAGAAGGAATTATTCAGCGCAATCAGAAAGACCGTATCTATATAGCGGTTTGGGAAGCAGATTTTCATTAATTTAAAGTTTGTATGAATCCAACTACCTTGGATGGACGTACTAGCAATAGAGGCAGAGCTAAATTAATCTCTGTCAGCCGTAACAATCCTAGTCTAGGTTACTAAATAGACTAGATAGAAGTTAGGGAATAGCCAATAGGCTAAATACTATCTATTCTTCAGAACTTTTAGGATTGTACGGCAATTAGCGTGAGTCCCACGATAGTACACGGGTTTTCTAACCACGAAAGGCGATCGCTTGTCCTATTTATTCAAAAGTAGGGCAAGTCTCGCCATGAAAAAATTAGCAAGAGATTTAATTCTTATGGAATACAAAGTAGATTTAAGTACACTCAACAGTTCATTTGGTTCTGATGCCAGTGGCGAGGCGACACTAACCCTTGATGCACCCAGTAAAGATACCCGTACTTTAAGAGTTCAAATTGACGCTAGTGGTTTAGAAGATCTTAGTGATATTGGAGGAGTCCACGTTGCCCATATTCATGGTCAATTTTTAGGAAACGCCGATAAGCCTCTCTTAGAACAGGGTGACGGTAGCTTTTTTGATGGGACGGGAGGAGAAGCCGTAAATTCGATTCTGCCAACTGTAGCCAATAGTGATGTTGATGGAGATGGCTTTGTCAATTTCTTAGAAGGTCGTCCCAACTATGGTCCAGTAGTTCTCAATTTATCTTCAGAACAGATTGAATCAGCACCAGACGGCACACCCCCTTTAAGCCAATTTCTACAGTTAGCAACAGCAGGAGAACTAAATCCTGCTGACCTATTTCCCTCAGGCACAGAATTTAATCTAGATACTACCTATACTTTTGACTTAAACGATCCAGACCAACTGCGTCAGTATAATAATTTAACGCCTTTAGACGAGCGAGAAGTAGTTGTACATGGCTTGACAATTCCTACAGAAACTTCTGAGGCGATCAACAAAACTGCGATGGGAACAGCACCAGCAGGGATGGATCTGGGTAATGGCGAAGCTTTCCGCATTACTGCACCTGTAGCAGCAGGAGAAATCCAAGCACAAGCATCAACAGACGTTTCTCAGCTTATTGCTTTAACCGACCACAACTCATTAGTTTCTTTTGATTCTAATAATCCTGGTGCAAGTCAGTTTACCGATATTACTGGAGTTGAAGGTACTTTACTAGGTATCGATACTCGTCCTGCCGATGGTTCTATCTACGGTATTTCTACTGCCAACAATATTTACACTATTGATGCGGATAGCGGTGTAGCAAGCTATGTTAGTACCCTTGATACGCCCTTTGAAGGGGGAACTATATCGGGATTTGACTTTAATCCTGTCGCCGATCGCCTGCGTTTATTAGGAGACAACGATCAAGACTTTCGGATTAACGTAGATACGGGAGAAGTAACCGTTGATGGCACTTTAGCATTCGCTTCAGGAGATTCCAGTGAGGGCGTGAATCCTAACGTTACTGCTGCTGCCTATACTAATTCCTTTGATGGCACTATTTCCACTCAGCTATACGATATTGATACTTTGTTAAACGACCTAGCGTTACAAGATCCAGCTAACGATGGAACGTTAGCTACCGTCGGTGATTTAGGAATTGATTTTGGTACCTTAGGTGGCTTGGAAATTGTTTCTGCTGTAGAAGGTGATAATACAGCTTTTGCCGTTTCTAATACGACTTTATATTCTCTAGATCTAGATTCTGGTGCAGCACATAGCCTGGGTGAAGTTGGCTCAATTAATCCTTTGAATTTACAAGGACTAACGGCAGTTCAAGGGGATGTAGAAACTCAGGATGAAACCGATGCCAAGCCTTTAATCGATCTAACAGACTTAAACGATCCAACAGTTAGCTTTAACGTGAATGAAAATACTCTGTCAAACAGTACTATCGGTTTCTATGAGGTAGATGGTGATGGTGGTGTAATTGATTCTGAATCTGGTGAAGTCATTGCCGTTGGCGATTCAGGCTATACCGAAGCAGCGATCGCTAATCGCTTAGATGTTGACCTTAACCTGGATGGAAAATCGACTGAGTTTACAGAAGAATTTGCCAAAGGGTCAACTTACGCTCCTTTTGTGGTGGTTGATGGTACTATAGCCGAGCTAGAAGATGGGGATAATAGCAATGACCCTACCGTTTACTTCCCTTATGCAGGCGTCAATTCTGATGGCATAGAACACATTCATAGCTTAGGAGATAATACCTTTGGGATTGAAAATTTGCCAAATAGTGGCGACTTAAATCTTGATGATTTAGTTGTTAATTTCGATTTCGTCTAAAATAAATCGCCCATTGCTGATTCCAAACTTGGGGGAGTAGGTTAACTCAAAGTCCCCCAATCAGTCTGTTAGCGCATTTAGCGACTGTTACTAAAACTGACTAATTTCAGATTTACCGTCTACAATCTTGCCGACTAGAATAATATCCGCCACGCCAACGAACAAGCCATTTTCTAGTACTCCTGGAAAATTGTTGATTGTTTTTTCCATTTCACCAGGGTTGGTAATATGGTCAAATTTCACGTCAATAACTAAATTGCCTTGGTCTGTAACTACTGGTCCTGCTTTTTTTACACCCATCCGCAATTCTGGTTTTCCCCCTAGCTTTTCTAAGCTTCGCATCACAGGAGCAACCGCCATAGGAATTACTTCTACAGGTAATAAGAAAGTTGAACCTAGTTTATCAACTAGTTTGCCTTCATCAACCACCACAATAAATTCTTTAGCTAGAGAATCTACAACCTTTTCGCGAGTGTGTGCTGCGCCACCACCTTTAATTAAGTTTTTTTGGGGATCGACTTCATCCGCACCATCGATCGCAATATCGATATGATCGATAGCATCTAAAGTAACTAAGGGGATGTTAAATTTTTTTGCTAAAACTTCTGCCTGAAAGGAAGTAGGTACACCGACAATATTTTTAATTTCCCCCTTTGCCAGGCGATCGCCTATATACTCAATAGCATAGGCAGCAGTAGAACCCGATCCTAGCCCGACGATAGAGTCTGATTTTACGCGATCGGCAGCAGCTTTACCTACCTCTTGCTTCATAGTTTTGACAGGATCGCTCATTGATTTTATCTCCGTATACTATCTTGTTAGTTTTATTGAATCTGGGACTTATTTTCGCAGATATTTTCCCAAAACCCTAAAAAAATTACGGTGTCCAATTCCTCCTAGTTACCTAGAGAGTTATTGTCACCGTGTCAAAACTTGAAGTCTATAGCTATAAACAATTTTGTTACCGACTCACGATAAATCAGTCTAGTTATTAGCAGAAGCCAACATTTCTTTGAGTTTAGCTAATTCATCTGCCCAGCGAGGATCTGGTTGAATACTACCCTGCTGTTTTTGACTACTGCTACTGCTACTGCTACTGCTACTACCAGACTTACCACTACGCTTAGTATTATTATTAGCGTTATTAGCTTTGCGTTTAGGAGCGTTAGAGGTAGCGTTGGTAGCGTTACCTTCTGCCGATGCGCCTTCTTCATCTCCTTTAGAACGCGGTAAAGCCTTTTCAATTTTCAAAGGATTATCCATAAAGGATTGACCATTATATTTTTCAATAAATTGGTCGGCTGCTTCATCACTTTCGATAGTAACAAAAGCAAAACCACGACATTTCCCTGTTTTACGGTCTTTAATTACTTTAGTTGTGATCTGTTCTGACTCAGCAAACATAGTTGCTAAGGCTTCGCGATCGATTTCTTCTTTAGGTAAATTACCTACATACAAACGGATAGACATACTGTATCTCCCAAGCTAGTTTAATTTTAAAATAGTGTGCAGAGCGAACGCTTTTCTGATGGCAGCTACGCCAAAATATACTAAATTGTCCAAAAGTTTTATTTATTTATAGATGGATCTTTTTAAGTAACTATTTCAACTGTACACAAATACGCACCCAAGCATTTACCCTTTCTAAAGCTATTTAGAAAAGAAACATTAAAGTTGCACCCTGAAAATGTACCAGCTATTGAATATGACGCTACCTTTAATCACTGCCACAGTATCAAAACACCTGTATAACGCAAAATGCCCATCGATTTGAGTCCGATGCTGTGCTTTAGAAAACCCAAAGCAGTTCACACTAAATTTAAAAAAATGGATTCTATTTTAAATTCTGCACTATCTCTAATTATTACAGAATGTTTACACCATTAACCAATATATTCTCTTAAATTTGCTTTTTTTTCTTGACAATCCTCCTTAAGGAGGAAAAATCTTGCCAACAATTGACAATTAACTATCGTCAGCTTTATAACTAATATTATCTAATGTCAATTAATTGTTACATTAGATAATATTGAAGTTAAAATGTTGTTGTTAAGTCATACGTAGGAGTACACAGTAAATGTCAAACTCAATGGAATTATCTTTGGAGCAAAAGTTTAATATTCGCTCTTTTGAAAGTCAGGTAAAAGGCATGAGTCACGAACAGGCTCAAGATTTCTTGATAAAGCTATATGAACAAATGTTAATTAAAGATAATATGTATCAAGACTTTATCCGTCATCAGTGGGGTATAGATTCTCCACCTGGGGCATAAAAATAAATTTGCGTAAGCTTGAATCATGCAGCCTCCTTCTCTTGCTGGTTTCCATCGAAAAAAGCTGGGGTTGTTGGGGTTTAGACTCAGGTGAAAGACTAAGAAAATTAAGATTATAGAAACTAATAATACTTTTTTTGCTAGTGTTAGAAAAAAGATATTCGCTATTTAGCTTCTATGTTTCAAAGCTGCTTGATTTGCACTGACTTTACCGATGGTTTGTATCGCTTTGTTGACTGTGTACCCAGTCTGTCTCAGTGCGGTTTAAAAAAAATTGTCTTCTTCCATAGTGTTCCTTTTTGGCAAGAAGGAGAAGTTCCCAGAATAGATGAAGAAAAAGTAGAAAAAGCTAAACAACGTCTCCAGGTAGCTTTAGAAAATGCTTCTGAATCAATAGATGTTCAAATCGAGGTTCTTTCAGGCAAACCCCTCGACACAATTCCTAGA
>JBBSPC010000038.1:0-33913 GCA_038259125.1 Chroococcales cyanobacterium
ACATAAACAGTAGAAATATCAGCCAGTGATGAATCATTCTTATAGGATTTTGCTACTCTTTCAGCAAGACCACTAAGACTAAATTCTCCATATAAACCAACTCTTTCCAGGGGAATAATATTGGTTTGAATACTTTCAGCTTTGGCTTGAATAGTGTTTGTCTTGTTATAAAGCTTGAACAAAGACAAGCTAATTGCTGCTATTGAAAGTAGCCCTAATATCGCAATCATCCAGACTAATTTGTTATTACTAGAGAGATTTCGCTTAATTATTGGCAATTCCTGTTGATTTTCGTTCAGACTTTGTCGCAATTTAACAATTTCTTCTTGTTGCTGACGATAAGCAAGCTGCAAAGTAGAAACAGTTTTTTGTGGTCTACTAATAACTTGTCGAGTGGAGATACTACCCTGGCTAGGGGCAGTTACAGGATTTTGTAGCTTACTTAGTATTATTCCTGAATCTGTATACACTAGTAGCTTTTCTAGCAATCCAGGAGATATCTGTGTATAACCTTTGTGAACATTGCGAATAGCTCCAGCAATGTCTTGTGAGTCTGTATTTTTTAATAAGTAACCTCTAGCTCCCATTGCCAATGATTTAGTAATATATTCATCACTGTCATAGGAAGTAAGTATCAAAACTTTAGTGTTCACAAATTGACTGGTGATTTTTTGGGTAGCACTAGCCCCATCTAAAATAGGCATCTCCATATTCATGACCACAATATCGGGTTGCAGTGCTTTAACTTGTTCAATAGCCGAAACACCATTATCGGCAGTTCCCACAATTTGCAAATCCTGCTCGGGTTCTAAAGAGATTTTTAAGGCTTCTATAACCATTTTTTGGTCATCAACCAGCAATATACGAATCATAATAAATTATTTTAAACTTACAAAAGAACTTCGCTGTGAACCAAGTTTTTATCAGTATTTATTGGTACTAGTTATTACTTATACATAATTACTTATGTATTTTCCAAATGTAAATTCCTTTACTTAATCTTTATTCCCTGATTAGGCTTTCCTTCACACAGCAATTGATTATTTATTAACTACAAATTTAATGACCATGACTTAGGTTAGTTAAAAAATGGATTATGTAAAAATGCGGGTAAACCGCTTAAATTAGTTTTTAAACTAGACAATAATATCAATTAGCTCATTAACTCTGTTGCTTAACAATAAGCTTAATTAATTTTGAGATGATGAATTAAGAATTTAATCACAATTGTTTTTTTAAAGTTTGAAACTAAATTGATAATAATTAATTCCATTGCCAATTTATATACATTCTTAAAATATGCCTCAAGCAAATTGGATTCAAATTCAGACAAAAGTACATAAAAATCTGCGAAAACGATCGCTTTTGCCCAAAAAAGCCAAAATTCTAATTGCTGTATCAGGAGGTCAAGATTCATTATGTTTAGGCAAGCTGTTGCTAGATTTAGGCTCAAAATGGGATTGGCAATTAGCGATCGCTCATTGCGATCATCAATGGTCAACAGACGCAGGAATTGCCCAAAGAGTAAAGGAAGTGGCTGATATTTGGCAACTGCCCTTTTATCTAAAAATGGCTAATGTTCTTCAAGAAACCGAAGCTGCTGCTAGAAAATGGCGTTATCAGGCTTTAAGTGAAATTGCTGAAGAAAAAGGATTTAAGTATATTGTTACAGGACATACAAAAAGCGATCGCGCCGAAACATTTTTATACAACCTGATTCGTGGTGCAGGAGCAGATGGCTTGGGTGCATTAAGCTGGCAACGCCCTTTGACAAAAGAGATTATCTTGGTACGCCCAATTCTGAACCTGTATCGTCGCCAAACCCTAGAATTTTGTCAGCAATTTGACTTACCTATTTGGTTTGATGTAGTTAACGAAAATAATAGATATGCTCGCAATCGCATTCGTGGCGAGTTGATTCCTTACCTTCAAGAGAATTTTAATCCCCAGGTGGAAAACTCTCTGGCACAAACCGCAGAATTATTACGAGCAGATGTAGAATACTTAGAAGCTGAGGCACAGAAACTATTACAGGAAGTAAAGCAAGATAATCAATTAAATCGCCGAGGTTTGCGCTCTGCACCTATTGCAATTCAACGTCGAGCAGTGCGTCAATTTTTGCCCTCTATAATCTCTAAGCGACCAAATTTTGAGCAAATAGAAGCAGTGGTGCAGCTAATATCTGCACCCAATAAAAGCCGTACCTCTAGCCTACCAGGAGGAGCGATCGCCCAAGTCTCAGGAGAATGGATTGTGTTTAATATACCTCTTGAAAGCTAATACCATTTCTCCTTGAAGCTGCACTTAACATTTTGAGCTTAAATCTCTCGCAGAGACGCAAAGAGGTCAGACCCCGCGTCGGCGCAAGACGCAAGGGAATGCTGACTTAGCAAAGGGGTTAAATTTTATTTAGTGCATTGTCATAGAGAGTTGGTATAAGAGCTAAAAGCTTTAAACTGATGACAAACAGCGTAGTGTTTTAAAATTGTCACTTAATGTATTTTTGCACTTGAGTTTATTTGTTTCGTCTATAAGTTTGATTGAGCTTTTACTTTAGTTTTGCTCTGGATTTCGATAATTGATATCGGAATAACAATCACCCAGAATAAGGAAGCGATTGTAATCACAATCCAAGATATTACCTCGGTTTTGGAACATTCTTGATCGCTAAACATCTTATAGATTAGGAAAATACAGTATGCAACAGCACCAGATAAGTACAGGGTCATGTTTAATCAAAAAATTTATTCTTATATAAAATCAATTATGCAGGTTACAATCGGGTTGAGAAAACAGTAATAATCGTTAAATACTAATAAAGTTTTTGTAAACTACATCATCGCCAATATTTATGAACTTTTATTTCTAGATCAATTTAATTGTTTATGCCATCCACCACCAAAAACACTGCTGATTCATCAAGATGGCAAGACTTAGCTGCGCCAAAGCTGATTGGTGAGGATCAATTAGAAAATATAAAATCTCATTTAGATTTAGCAATATTAGCTTTAGAAGCGATCTCCAATATTAGCTCTGAAGCTATTCTTCAGGCTGCTAAAGATTTAAACTTAGAATCTATTGTCGGCGATCGTCTAACTTTATGGCGATTAAGAGCATCAAATCCCCTACGTAAAAGTACTGGGGGAAGAAAAAAACTAGATGTAGAAGAAGCACGCTCCTTAGTATTAATTATTTGTTATTTGGCAAATCAACATCAAGAATTGCTTCGTCGTGCCGTTAGCTTGTTAGAACAGACAACAGAACAAAATAAAACACCTCATCAGACTGCTTTGCTAGGAAATTACTTGGATAAATTTATTAATTACTATCACGAAAGAATTAATAATTCTGCTAATTTTTCTATAGAAGCTTTGTCAGAATTAGCCTGGAGGCTATTAATTAGCCTGTTATTTTATAGTAGTAATAATGGTCATCGTTTACTTTGGATTGCAATTTTTGATGCAACTCTAGTGCCTGATACAAATCAATAATCTATCATGTTTATTACATTTCATCGTTTTACACCTCCTACCTGCACTTTAGAAATAAAAGGTAATAAATCTCCTTTATCTCGCTGGACAAATCGAGAAATACTTAAAAAACTTCAATTTCAATTAAGCTTTGATGATCCACGATTACCTACTAGCAAGCAGGTCAAAATTAAAGGCAGTCAATCAGATTTAGAACAGTTGAAAATAGCAGTTGATAGATATGTTCAAGAATTTTTACACGCTAGTCTAAATCGTGCAGCTAAATCAAACGTAGATTTTAAAATACACCATAAATTAAATAATAATTATCCTTATTTAAAACCCAAAGGATTAGTTGCTCATCAATTATTTTTAGCTAATCTAACTCATGACGCCGCTGCGAACAATATTCAACTAAGCACAGTACAGTTATTTGATTTGGTCACTGCTTTAGAAGCATACACAACCCAATTTGCAGTCTTACCTAAACTAAAACAAAGTCAACTTAACAAAACAATTCCTCTCTGGGGTACTATAGCTGCTGCAACTATAGCTACCGTGGGAATTACTGCTATCGTCTTCAAATCCCCTAATCCTCAAAATGTTGCCACCGACTCTAAAGTAGATTCTAAAAATATAGAAGAAAGTTCTCAATTCAACGAAATTGTGCCTCCTCAAATACCAAAGATAAATAGAAAACCAACTTCTAAACCAAAATCAAATGAACCTCTTTCGTCTACTAAAAGATTACCACCTCCACCAGCAGTAGATACCCCCAAACCCAAACCGAACATTCCCGATCCTGCTGACTATCCACTATACCAAGTAGGCGAGCGAGCGCATTTAGATGTAGCTAAGAATAAAACTGAATCGATAACTACAACTCCTGCTGAAACTAAAGATCAGAAAATAGCGAGACTAAATCCACAGTCAAAAACCGAAATTAATTCTTCCGCTAAAGTTAACAATTCACCCTCAGAATCGTCTGAAGATTTAGGTTCAATTTCATCCAGTCAATTACAAGAAATTCAAGTTTATTTTCAAGATAAATGGCAACCGCCAGCAGACCTAAAACAAAGTCTTGAATATCGTTTATATCTTAACCCCAATGGCTCAATCAAACGAGTAGTTCCTTTAGGAAAAGCTTCAGAATTGTATTTAAGTCAAACTAATATTCCTGTAAAGGGAGAATCGTTTATCTCTCCTCTTACTAAATCTCAAAAATCAGTAATTCGTCTACTATTAGATCCTGAAGGTGGAGTAAAAACTTTTGCTGAATAGCTTTTACTTTACGATCAGCTAAACTAATCAATAAATAACAACTATCACATTTTACTGTGATCCAAATCAAGTAAAAATGGCTCAAAATCAACCACAGTTGTAGAAGAAGATAACTATAAATAGTATTCAGCTAGGGTTGATAATATGGCTAAAAAAGAACGGGTTCATAATCTTAAAATTACCTTACCTTTGATAGCCTTATGTCTACCTTTATTTGTTAAACAATATGTCACAGCAGAAAACGGCTGCCCTTATGAAACCTATGTTCGCCTTGACAGTAAGTGCATTGACATCTCTAAAGAAAGATTCAACGACATGACAGAGGAAATAGATATCAGTAAAGCTAAAGAGGTAAATAAGGAAATAGTAGAAGTTCGTAAAGAGCTAAAAGACTTGAGCGCAGAAATTGAAGATTTTTGTGTTGAAAAACAACCAGAAACTATTAATCAGCTTAAAATTATGGAAGATATATGTCAGTCTTAGCCGTTGATGGTTTAACTTACAGCAGTTTTCAATTTCATACTGAGCGTATTATTTAATCTTTGATTGGTTGTTTGCTTCGTTCTTCAATCTCTTCTAGGGTTTTAAGCAAAATGCGTTTTGCCTGTAGTTGCCAACCCCATTTTTGAATATTAAAAGCAATAGGAATACCAATAGCAGGAGCAAGAAAATCTACTGGCTGACGCAAAGAAATTCCAAATAGTAACCCTAATCCAGCAATTCCCCAGAAAGGTAGGGCTACAGTCTGGCGTTGTTCTTCAATCAACTTACCAAAAAAGCCTTTAGGCATTTCTTCTAATAATGCTGCTTTGACCTCTTTTTGTGCTGCTGGCGGTACAGATAAGCCGATTTTGCGTCGTAGCTTTTCTATTTTTCGAGCATCACTGCTATATTCTGTTAGCTCGTCTTCTGCCATCATGATGAGCCGTTCTAGCTGAGACATAAATTAAGATATTAAATAAATTATTCTTAATACACACTACCATTGTGAGTTGGAGTAAAGCTAACCTGAATCTACTTACCAATAGAAGAGAGAAGTAACAAAATTATTAACTTCTCTTACTTGTCAATTGAAAGCTTAATTGAGAACCTAGGCAAAAGCAGCAATAGACACTTTGGCAGCAATTTGTTCAGCGATCGCAACTAAAGCTTTTGCAGAAGCGGAATCTGGATCGGCAATTACAATAGGCGTTCCGTTATCGCCTCCTTCTCTCAAGGCAATTTCTAAAGGAACACAGCCAAGCAAAGGAATATCAAGTTCCTTGGCAGTTCTTTCTCCACCCCCTGAACCAAACAGATCGTAACTCTTATCAGGCATATCTGGGGGAATAAAGTAGCTCATGTTCTCTACAATTCCCAGTAGGTTTACTCCTAGCTGCTGGAACATTTTTAAACCACGACGAGCATCAATTAAAGATACGGTCTGAGGTGTAGTAACAATTACTGCCCCTGCCATAGGGACAGCCTGAGCCATGGTTAATTGAGCATCTCCTGTACCAGGAGGCATATCCACGATTAAGTAGTCAAGTTCGCCCCACTCTACCTGATAAAGAAACTGACGAATGATTCCGTTAAGCATAGGACCGCGCCAAATTACGGGCTGATCTGGGTCAATTAGAAACGCCATAGAAACCAGCTTAACCCCATGATTAAATGCTGGTTCGAGTATTTCGCCACTGCTGCCCTGTTTAACGGCGATTTTGGCATCAGATAAGCCAAACATATTAGGGGCATTAGGACCATAGATGTCTGCATCCAATAGACCAACTTTAGAGCCTTGGGCAGCCAGGGCAACCGCTACATTTACTGCTACAGAGGTTTTCCCTACACCACCTTTGCCACTAGAGATAGCAATAATATTTTTAATACCTGGGACAGAAGTGCGATCGGGAAGCGATTTTTGCTGTGGGGTTTCTGCGGTAACTTCAACGTCTACGGTTTCTACATCTGGAAGGGTTTTGACCGCAGTTTGACAATCTTCGACAATAAATTCTCGTAGAGGACAAGAGGGAGTGGTCAGCACCAAAGTAAAGCTGACTTTTCCCCCGTCTACCGCCACATTACGAATCATATTTAGCTCCACAAGACTTTTTTGTAGCTCAGGGTCTTGTACGGGACGTAATACTTCTAAAACCGATTGTGTATCCAACATTATTTAATCTATTCTCCTTTTAAGAGCGATCGCCAAGCCAACAAAAGCCATCAAATTCATCGCCGTTATTTAAACCAAGTATTGTTACCTACAATTAATTATCAATGCAAACGGTTCATCAAAGCAATTAACAAGAAATAATTAACAATGGAGAGTCGTTTCTTTTCATTTGGATTGCTTGATACTCAAACAAAATTCAGTTAACAATTGGCTCGCTAATTACATAAATAATACTGTTTGTAGTTCGCAGCTCCTAACTATTGAAATATTTCTCTAACCTTAGTTGGAGTCAGACAAATATCTGTTTCACTACGATCAAATTATTAATCAGCTAATAGATGATAGCGATCAGCATAGTCAGTTGTTTTAATACTCATACAGGTATTGCCATCTTTGAAAAACAGCGTCACCTTTCATGTTTTAACCATTTAAGGCAAAAAATTGAAAGGTAAAATTTGACTATCTTCTAAAAGCTAAACATTAAATCGAGAGAGTCGAAAAATGTTATTTCGAGATCGAACCGAAGCTGGTAAAAAACTGGCGCAGAAATTAAAAGCTTATGCCAATCGTCCTGATGTTCTGGTGCTAGGATTACCTCGTGGTGGTGTTCCTGTAGCTTTTGAAGTGGCAATGACCCTTAATGCGCCACTGGATGTGTTTCTAGTACGCAAATTAGGTGTTCCTGGACGAACAGAATTTGCTATGGGAGCGATCGCATCTTGTGGCGTTCGTATTCTCAATCGGAAAATAATCGAAGAGCGAAATATATCCGAAGAGGCAATCGAGCGTGCTGCTGCCCAAGAACAGCGAGAGTTATCACGTCGCGAATATGCTTATCGGGGCGATCGCCCTTTACTAGATTTGAGCGATCGTACCGTAATTTTAGTCGATGACGGCATTGCCACTGGTGCTACTATGCTGGCTGCTACCGTAGCGGTTAGGCAAAAACATCCTAAACATCTTCTTGCTGCCGTACCAGTATCCGCTCCCGAAATCTGCCATGAGTTTCAACTTGAAGTAGACGAGATTATTTGTGCAGAAACTCCCAAACCATTTAATTCTGTCGGACTTTGGTATGAAAATTTTTCACAAACGACTGATGCAGAGGTGCGAAACTTACTCCAACGGGCTGCCGAGCGAAAAAGTATTGCTTCGCTGTAGGTAATAATTAGAGATTTTTCAGTAGGGGTATCTTAACAAAGTCTTGAAAATTTAAAGATCGGGTAGATATTTAGCATATTTTCGATAAACATTTATTCCAGGTATATCTTCTTTAAATTCTTGGGGTATTTGATATTGGTCTGATGTATATTCTTGGCGTACCATAGCAATATTTTTGTAAGTTTTCTCCCATTTTTTCAATAGTTCAACTAATTGCTCAAACTGAATATAAGATTTTCCATGTCGATTCATTAGACCAAGTATTTGTAGAACTAGTGCATAAGCCGTAGCCGTGCTTTCTGCTTCAGAAATACCAAGAATAGGAGCAAGTTTTTCAAAAGATTCGTAATGTTCTAAAACTGAAGAAATTAGATCTTTAGGTGATAAAAGTTTTTTTGCTTGAAGACTTTCTATTACATCAGATACTTTTTTTAATATCGAAAAATCTTGTAGGTTATATTGTTTAAATAGAGCTAAAAGTTTCAAACCCAAATTATACTGACTTAGAACATTGATTTTTTTAACATAAGCATCAATTGGCACTTTCCCTTCTTCGGTATTGATTAAAGGCAAAACTTCTGCCTGTTTCTTTTTAACTTGTTTCGCAAAAGCTTCTTTATCAATGTCTTCTACTAAATTGTCAGCAACGTAATTATAAAATTCTTGTTGTTTACGGCTACGATAACGTAATTCTGTTGATTCTAGCTTTAAAAAGCTTTTTTGGGCAATAATCGCTGCTTTGAGCAGTTCAACACTGTTGTATAGTTCTGGATAGCCTTCAATTTTTTTGGCTACATTGACATTAAATTGAATTAGTTGTTTAAACTCTTCATTGCCAAATTTATCATCATTAACTTTTTTGGCATTATTGCCAATAACAATAATTTCTTTAAAAGTGCGATTGTGCAATATAACCGAACCTTCAGGAACTTTAGGCTTACTAAATTTTTCTTTGACATTACTTTTAAATACTTCTCTCAATCCTTTGACCACAGGAATGTTTACAAGTATGATTAAAAGAGTTGCTGGCAAACCAATCGTTAGCAATTTAAATGCTGAAGGCTGTGATAATTCTAAAGATTGATCGCTAGATAAATTTTCAGAATTGTCTTTTTTGTGTAACTTCTGAAGTTTATTGAGATTTTCCAGTTTTTCTTGTCTATTTTGTAAGGCATCAATCATCTCATCAGTCTCAAGTTATTGTTCCCATTTATCATTAGGTATTTACTGTTTATTCTTCAGTTGCTAATATTGTGTTGATTAAATTAGCGTTGCTTAAGTTGGTATTGCTCAGATTGGCGTTAAGTAAATTAGCACCAATTAATTTAGCATTGCTCAAGTTAGCATTAGCTAAATTGGCGTTGCTTAAATTGGCTGCAATTAATTTGGCATTAGTCAGATTTGTCCCTGCTAAGTTGGCATAACTTAAATCTGCTTCAATTAGGTTGACGTTAACTAAATTAAGGTTGGATAAATCTGCGTTACGTAAATTGGTGTTGCGAAAATTAGTTCTACCCAAAGCGTATCCTTGGATTAAATTAGCGCGATCGCTTATTCTTAATTCTTTTTGAGGTAAACTTTTTACAGTAAAGGTTATTTTGTTTTTACTCTTAATTAATTGCCATAACTCTTGGTAAAGGGCATAGTCGCCGATACCGCTAATATTTACCCAGGCTTTAGTACGAGTCAAGGCGACAAATAACTGGTTACGTAGAAATATATTACCTTCATCTTGAGCAATCCGATCTAAGCCAATTAAATAAACAAAATCCGCCTCTTGTCCTTTAGCACGATGGATAGTTGAAATAGTAACTGCCCCTGAATGCCAAAATTGATTTGCATTGCGTTGTTCGGCGGGAGTATCTAAACAGTTAACTGTGCTTTGAGTGGGTAGATAGATATTTATTCCCTGGTTAATTAAAAAGATTGCAGTTTGTTTTACTATAGAAGAAACATCATAAGAATTGCCTAAAACTATAATTAAAATTTCTCGATCTGGCTGTAAATTATCCTGAGTTATATTCTGTTTAATTTTATAAGCTAAGGTAGTTAATTCTTGTTGGCGAGAAGAAAAGCTATCAAAGCCGATCATTTCTCCTTGCCATAGCTCATTAATAATATTAGGTGGATTATGTTCTCTTTGCAGAGTAATGGTATTTCCTAGTTGCCAATTACCAGTTACCTGATATCCTAATGCTTGCCATTCCTCAGCACAACTAGAGCCTGTTAGTATACCTTTATTTCTTAATAATCCCATAGCGATCGCATGAGCGATAATTATGATCTGTTGGGGTGTACGATAACAACGGGAAATTATTTCTGTTTTATTTATTTGCTGATTATATTGCCCCGTCACTAAATGCCCTAATTTCTCACCAAACAATTCTACGGGTTCAGGAATATTCAGACTATCCAAGCTTTGTAGTTCATCATAAGCCCAAATCAGTCGTCGTTGCTGAGGATAAATTGGATTAACGGGACGCAAAGATTGATATGCCAACCAATAAAAAGGTTGTTTATTTTGATATTTCCAATTGTTAATAATTAAATCCTGTCCTTCGTCAATCAAAACTGCATCAAATAGCTGAGGAATTGTTTTATTTTCTAGTAGCTGTACACAAGCTTCTGCCAATGCTTCATTCGGTTTTTTACTACTAGTGAAAGGCACAGCGAGGGGTAAAGTACCTGTAGCTTTACAGACAGTGCTATAAAAACCAGGCTGTTGTTTACCGCCCCAGGCATGAAGTATTTTTAAATTAGATTTTTCTGGATCATAATTTAATTGCTCTTGAGTAAAATGTCGTATCCATTTATTAACCTGTTGAGTAATAGACTCATATAAACTTCGCGAAAAAAAGACTAAAGCGATCTGCCATTCTGGATATTTAACGGTCATCAAAGCTGCTTTTTGACAGAGTAAAATAGTCTTTCCTGAACCAGCAATTCCTCTAATTCTTTGCATTCCCGTCGGAATTTGTTTGGCAATCTTTTCCTGTTGCAAATTTAACTGATTCAGACGAGATCGCACCTGTTGCAAAATTTGCCTACGACTATGAGGTAAACAAGGTAACCGCCGACAGGCTGGAGTATAGATGGGCGTCCCCCCCAAGACCGCTAACAGTAATTCCCATTGAGTTGAGGTTAATTTTTCTCCTGCGATAACGGGATTTGTATTGCTAATTAATTCTACAGTTAATAGTGACGAAGCCAGATGTTCTTGAAATAATATCGGCGGAGAATAAGGCAATTTGTCAAAACCTTTTGATTGCCATTGCGCTTTAGTAATATAAGGTAAGGCGACAATTGCTCTGGCGGTAATTTTTTGTCTTAGTAAAGGTTCGCGATCGCTATACTCTAACAAAGTAAATAATTGATTTTCTGCCTGTTGATATGGATTTCCAAATTTAGTATAAAAATTCAGATATTGCCAACGATGACCCTGAATATCAACTAACTGCTCAATTCTAATCGCTTTAACTTCAATGATAATTAAACCCAGCTTATAATCAGCAATCAAAATATCAGGCTCTTTGCGAAAGTTGCTGGCCTGAGAGAAAATAGGGTAACGCCAATAAGCAATGCAACTTCGCAGTTCAAAAGCTCTTTTAACACTATCCCAAACTAACTTCTCTCCTGCCTCTCCTTTATTTCCTAATGTTTCTGTTTGAATAAACTTATTTAGATTATTCATTTAAAAATATATTGCTAAAATCAATCTTAAATAAAATTAGAAATATAAAAATATTGGAAATAAACTACGCTTTAACAATATATTAACTTCTATTGTCATATAGTAAACGAAAGCTGCATTAGAAGAATTAATGAATATTCCAAAACAGATTGTTAAACAATGTGTAGAAAAATCCGACTCTAGATTCGATCTATGGATTCGTCTGGTAGACTCTCACAAGGTCAAAAGTATGGCAGAAGTGGGGGTCTATAAAGGTGATTTCGCTTATCAACTGCTCAAAAAGTGCGATTCAATCGAAAAATATTTTATGATCGATCCTTGGCGACATCTAAGGGACTGGAGTAAACCCGCCAATAAAAATAACAATACTTTTGAAAAATTTCTCTTAGAAACAAAGGAAAAAACTAATTTTGCAGCTAATAAAACAGTAATCTTACGTGGCAAAACAACGGAGGTAATTAAGAAAATTCCTAATAATGCCCTGGACTTTGCCTATATCGATGGCGATCATACTCTCAAGGGAATTACGATTGATTTAATTCGTTTATTTGACAAAGTTCGAGTTGGAGGCTGGATAGGGGGAGATGACTTTAGTCAATCAATTTGGCAACACACTCCCAATTATGAACCGACTCTAATTTTTCCCTTTGCCGTATATTTTGCGGAAGCTGTAGGGGCTAGAATATATGCCTTGCCTTATTCACAGTTTTTAATTGAAAAGAACGAAGTTGAATCATTTTCTTTTATAGATTTAACAGGCAAATATAATAATTTAGAACTTAAAAGCCAATTTAATCCATTGGAAATTTTAAAAATTAAAATAATGGATGTTTCTTCTTCCATTACTGAATTAATCAAGTAAACCCGAACTCACGTTATTTAAATCAAATGTCTGAGGAAAGTAGCATTTGATTCAACTAAGTTGCTACCTTCCTCATCCCTTATGCCTCATCCTTCGTCCCTTACTTTTACTGCTTCTAAGATGCGAGAGTAGTAAAAGCTAACGCTAGTCATTCCCGTGCGCTCAACTACAAAACCATTGTCTTGTAAAATGGCAATAATTTCTGATTCTTTATGTTGATAAGCTCTAGTAGTTTTGGAAGGTCCTGGAAAGAACTCCCCAATTTTCTTCAACACATACAAAAAACACGTTTTAGGGGCAAAGCTAAGAATTAAACGAGACTCTGCCAAAGATGCCAAATGAGCAATCATTTTGGCAGCATCGACTGTAGGATAGTGAATTAAGACATCTAGACAGATAACAGTATGATACTTACCAGTCAAGGTTTCTAGATCTGAGACTGTAAAATTAACCTGACTATAATCGCTTAACTCTGACTTTGCCTTTTCTTGGGCTTCTCCTACCATTTTTTCAGAGATATCGCTGGCAGAAACAGTCGCACCAGCTTTTGCCAAGGGAATACTCAGGCTACCGACACCACACCCCGCATCACAAATTGAGATATTAGCTAAATTATCATCATCTTCTAGCCAGCCAAGCACAGTATCAATAGTTTGCTGATGTCCTTGGCGGATCTTTTTTTGAACCTTATTTACATCTTCTGTTTTGCCGTAGATTCTCCGCCAGCGATCAAATCCCGTCTGGTTAAAATAGTCTTTGACAATAGCTTTATCGTTTTGTTTATCTGCTGTCTTCATAAATTATTTTAAATATTACTCCCGACTCAGTATTGTATCTTGCTTATCTCCTCTCAAACAGCGAATTTTTAGGAGACTGTTACTAAATGCAAACATAAGCTAAAAATTTCTATATAGCCGAGAATCATGGTTTAATATCTCTTTAAGAAGGTCTTAAGATAAACAGCATGACAGTTTTTGGCGGTATTAATTTGCTAATGCTTTAAACAGGCAATAAATCTTCTCCTCGCTTTATAAAGTACTTCTTTTTCTCAACTTCATATTTGTTTTTACCTTTCTATCTCTCACCACCAGGAGCTTATACGATGAACCTTGAGTCAAATCAGTTGTCTTTAGAACAAGAATTTACCCACGAAGTTTTTGTGAACAAGATCCAAAATCTATCTTGTGAAGAAACAAAAGAACTGTTAATTAAATTTCATAAGCACACACTGTTTAAAGAGAACCACTACAAAGAACTATTCCGTAAACAGGATAAAAAAATTGTTAACCAATTAATCGAAAGCAACAATTAAAGAGTCAAGCAGGTTAAAAGCTTTCTTTTGTAAAAACAATAGATAGGCAAAAGCGTCTTGTTTGTAGGTTAAATATTTGTTGTGCTTTAGATAAACTAAGGCTAGATATTTTATAATCTACATCGCCCCAAAGTCTCTAAAACATCATGAGCGATCGCTATTCTTTCATTCGACCCGATCTATTACAGTTAGCTGCCTACATACCCCATCCAGGAAGCGAAACTCCCGCATCTGCAGATCGCCTGGATACTAATGAAAGTCCTCTAGATTTACCAGACCAAATCAAGTCTAAGTTGGCTTGGGCATATCAACAGGAGATAGAAGCTAATCGCTATCCAGAGGGAAGCCATGAAGAATTAAAAAAAGCGATCGCCCAATATGCAACCGAGTCGGCTAACCTTACTCAAGATCTAACTACTGCTAATATTTCTGTAGGCAATGGTTCTGATGAGCTTATTCGCTCGTTGTTAATCGCTACTTGTTTAGGCGGCGAAGGAGCGATTTTGGTGGCAACTCCTACCTTTTCCATGTACGGAATCCTGGCTAGAACTTTGGGTGTTCCTGTTGTCAGCATTGACCGACAAGAATCAGATTTTACTTTAGATTTAGAAATGGCACAGCAGGCGATTGTCGACACCGACAGCCCACCCATACGAGTAGTTTTTGTGGTGCATCCCAATTCTCCGACTGGTAACGCCTTGGTTGCTAGAGAACTAGATTGGTTAAGAAGTCTACCAGAGAATATCTTAGTAGTTATAGATGAAGCCTATTTTGAATTTAGTCAGACATCTGTAGTAACCGAATTGACTAAGCGTCATAACTGGATTGTGTTACGTACCTTTTCCAAAGCCTTTAGGTTAGCTGCCCATCGTGTGGGATATGCGATCGCCAATCCTGATTTAATTCAAGTATTAGAGAAGGTGCGCTTGCCCTATAATCTGCCTAGCTTCTCTCAGACAGCAGCCAAGGTAGCCTTGCAGCAAAGGCAGTTATTATTACCTTTAGTGACAGAAATCATCAAAGAAAGAGAGAGAGTCTGGTCAATTCTTCAAAAGGAAAGCAAACTGCAAATCTGGCAAAGCAACGCTAACTTTTTGTATCTCCGTCTTCAAGATATATCCTCTGACAAGCATGAAAATGCTTTAGCGCAAATTACCAGCAAACTAAAAGCTGAAGGGACTTTAATTCGTCATACAGGGGGAGGTTTACGCATTACTATTGGTACTTCGGCTGAAAATAACCGTACTCTTGAACGATTAACCGCTGCCAGAAATTAAAAGTCTTAATTTAATTTGCTGATCTATCTGCAAAATATCCGTATAATAAGCATCTAAAAATTTGCCAACTAAAAGCAGACTAGATACATCCAGTCTGCCTTGGAAAATTATTCAATTCTCTGATTGTCTATTTCTAGACACCAAAAGATTTACCACAGCCACAGGTTTGAGCCGCATTAGGATTAGTAAACTCAAAACCGCCACCAATCATAGCGTTGCTGTAATCTAAAACCAAGCCATATAAATATAAAAGGCTCTTTGGATCGCATACGATTCTAAATCCGTCATAATCAAAGACTTCATCGCCATCTTGAATCTTATTTGGTTCTTCAAAGTCCATCATGTAAGACATTCCTGAGCAACCACCTTGGCGAACTCCTACTCGAAGATATAATTCTCGTCCCTGTTGCTCCTGAAGCATTTTGATATGCTTAAAAGCAATTGGGGTTAATTGAATGCCCCTTTCAACCGTTTTAGTAGCTTCTGTCATCTGTGCTGATAACTCCTTATGTGCTTATGTAAATCAGTAAAATAAGTAATTTTATCCACTTGTCAAAAATTACTATGAGATTCGTATATTTTTTATTTTAGTTTCTTTTACTGTTTACAACTCTAGTGTAATGATAACTCGGTAATATAATGCAAGTATATCTAGAATCTTTAAGTAATTACTGGGTGGAAAACTAAAAATCGAGCAGATTTAAACGCTGCGTTTAAACAACCCCAATTCTCTATCTTCCACCCTAGAACTTCTATTCGGCGACGCTATTAACGCTTAATGGTACTAAATCGCCATAAATAGTAAACCCAAGCAGCATAGGTTCATTCTCCTGAATTAGCTTACCTGTGAGGGCGCAACTTTCATCTTTGCGGGCAGTTGCTTCAACGGTAGCGCGAATATCAGAACGAGCAAACTGAGGACGATAATCACCAGATTTTTGATGAACATAGTTCCAAAGAATGTCTCTTATTAAAGCTTGATAACCCTGGTTACCAGATAATTCTTTCAGCTTGTCTTTGAGACTACGCTCCAAGCGAATACTGGTAACTTCCATTTCAGTTGTAGATGTGCGAGTTAGGGTTCGCATTTTTTTTCCTCTAGATACTAGATATACACGGTACTATAAGTGTAGTATTAAAAACTCAGTTTGCAAAGCTTTTTCGAGAAATTTAATGTTGTTATTATCTCTTTTTAAGCGGATTTTTAATATAGCCAATAATACCGTGCCTTTGTGTAAATTAGGTTGTGATCGCTAAAATAAGCTTTTTTATAAACCAAAATGAGAGCTTTACATATTCTTTAAAACCCACACATATAAGAGCTTGTAGCCAACAAAATTTTAAGCATCACAGTTTAGAAAAAATTATTGGCAACTAGAACTAAAGCTAGATAGGGGGTTAAATTTGCATTTAAAAGCCATATTTTAGAATAGGCTGTGAATTTAACAAAAGTTTACACTTCCCCTAGCAAAAATCTGCTGCCCGGGTTTTTAAATACTCAAATTCGCCTTCAGCCAAATGAACAATTCAACGGTGATTTGTGTCAATGTCAATACTCCAAAAATAGTCAATAGTTAAGTATGGACTAGAGCCAAATAAATATTCAAACAATTTAAATCAATTATTAAACAAAAAATATATACCGAGGGAGCAGAATATCTCATGTTAAAAATTACTTATTTAGAAGAAGGAATCTACCTCGAATATTTAGAAGAATCTATTGAAGCCTGGAAAGCCAATAGAATACTAGTTAGTTTACGTGCAGGAATAAGCATTTTTGTAGAATCTAGTACTGCTTGCTTAGTAATTCCGATAGATAGCCGTTATTTGGTAGACATAGCTGAACTAGAAGCAAAACAACTAATAGAAGTATTTCCCTGTGATGAAGAATACTTAGAAGTTATTGTGCCTGGCACTTGGGTAAGCCAAAATGAAGATAGTGAAGAAGGTATCTTTGTCTGCGAACTTGGTCTTGGTGGCGAATATCTGCTGTACAGTATATGGCAAAAATCTCAAGTAGGTTCTTCACTTTTTATTGATTAGACGGTATTTTTGTAAATAGCTCGCAGCTTTAAAAAGCGATCTTGTCTATTTTATTCCATCTATCTCTAATATGATTTAACCGTCTAACTCACCTTCCATAGCGGTTGATAAAGCTTTGGTTGTGGTTTTTTTAAATTCGTTGACATCAACGTTTGCCAAAATAACTATTGCTAAAATCATAAATACTGCTTGGATCATAAAGACCAAACTGTAAGCTAAAAGAGGCGTAGCAAAAAGGCTTTTACCAAGATCCAAAACAACCCCACCAACAAAAGTAGCCAAACCTCTAGACATTGCTTGAGCCAATCCCCAAGCACCAATAAAAGTACCAGCAGTTTCGGCAGCGGTTAAATCCAACATTAAGCTAATACCACCTACGGTAGATATTCCCGCAGTAATACCAAACAATACCATCCCCAATTGCAATATTTTAGGTTCTTGAGTAAAGCCTGCCACAATAATCAAAACAAAACAGATAGCAACTCCAATACAGCCAATCTTAATAGTTAGTTTTTTGCCCAGTTTCGGAACAATAAAAAACCCTGTAATACTATAACCAAGTAAAATTCCTATACCCCAAAAAGAATTTAATTTAGTCGTTTCACCGATACTCATCCCAAATACTTCCCCGCCATAGGGTTCAAGTATTGCTTCCTGCATAAATAAACCAATTGTCAGAATAGACAAAAAAGCGAAGAAAATGCCCGTTTGACGACTGGTAGTTAGAACTTTAATTGCTCTACCAATAGTGATACTGTCTTCCCTATTGGTAGCAGTATTGCCAGTAAAGCGTGAATATTTCTTTTCTACTCCCCAGGTGGCAATCAAAGCTAATGCCACAACCAAAAAAGGAACGAAACTAAAAACAGAATTGATCGGTGGCTGTAGTGTTTCTAAAGGAATATTACCTGCTGCGATTCCTTCTGTTTCAATCTTTTTAAAGACGACGCTGCCTGTAATTCCACCAATGACTATCCCTACCATCAACATTGACCAAACTACCGCCACTAATTTAGAACGCCTCTCTTCTTCGGTGATGTCTACAAGTAATGTAGTAAAAGGTGTTGAACTACAGCTAATCCCCAAACCATAGACAGCCATAATTAAAGCTAATAAAGCACTCCAACCAATAGTTTGCGTATTCCAGAGCCAACCTCCACTCTTTTCAACCACTGTCCCCAATTGCCACATTATCTGTACAGCTAACCATACTGCCAGACCAAAAATAACTGTTCCCACAAGAACATAATTAGTTCGATGTTTGCCTAGTAACGGCTTGCTATCTGATAGCTGTCCAAACCACACCCGCGCCGGAGCAACGAATAAAGACGTAGCCAAAATTCCACCTGTGATAGTTGCTGGAATACCAAGCTCACTAATCATCACCCGATTTAAGACGGCTAAGGTTAATACCGCCATCAATCCCAATCCCATATTAAACAACCCCAGACGGAAAATAGTTAGTATTCCTATCTGTCGTTTTGGACGAGCAATAGTATTGGATTCAGAAAAATCTTCAATAGTCATTTAATTATTAATTTAATTTATAAGTTTTTAAGTATTGGTGTTTTAAGCTTTTCGATTATTCTACATAAACAAAAAGATGTTTTCCCAAGGGCTTTCCAAATTAAAAGTGCTTAAAGCTTGATTAATTACGATTTTTTGCCTGCAAGACCTGAGAATTCCTTCAATTATTTGGGCATCCTAACTATAGGTGATGAGAAATGCAAAACATCTCAGCTTTAATAAAATTCTTGATTTTAGACTACGGAGAATTAAACAATGCCGATTGGATTACCAGAATTTGTAGAAAATCCCGAACCACGTTGCCCAGTAATTTTATTGTGCGATACATCTGGCTCGATGTCGGGAGAACCAATTAATGCTTTAAATACAGGCTTGGCAGCTTTTCAAAAGGATGTGTATAAAGATGCAATTTCATCTTTACGAGTCGAAGTTGCCCTAGTTACATTCGGACCCGTGAAGTTGACCCAAGATTTTGTCACTATTGATGAGTTTTCGCCACCCAGACTAACCGCAGAAAACGTTACGCCGATGGGAGAGGCAATTGAATATGCTTTGGATTTACTGGAAAAACGCAAAGAAACCTATAAAAATAATGGAGTTCAATACTATCGCCCGTGGGTATTTTTAATTACTGATGGCGCACCTACAGACAGTTGGCAAAATGCAGCACAAAGAATCAGAGAAATGGAAGCACAACGCAGAATGTTGTTTTTTGCCGTAGGTGTAGCAGGGGCAGACATAAATATATTACGACAAATTGCTTTACCAGAACGTCCTCCCGTATAGCTTAATGGTCTAGATTTTACCTCAATGTTCCAATGGCTATCTACTTCTATGAAACGAGTTTCAGGCAGTAAAGTAGGTGGTTCGATGGTGGCTTTACCTGCTGTTGGTTGGGGACAAATTACTACATAGGAGTAAAAAATGAATTGGAAAGCGATCGCTCGTTCGGCAATTGGCACGAGTCATGAAAAACAGCAATTACCTTGTCAGGATTATGGCGATTATAAAATTATCAATGATGCAATTATCGGTGTCGTAGCAGATGGGGCGGGTAGTGCTAAATATAGCAATATTGGTGCAAAACTGGCAGTAAATACTGTTTTGGAAACAATTACAGAGCAAGATATCGCTACTATTACCGAATTGTACGGTTCTCATAGCGTTAAGGAAACGGAAAGAACAAACTCAGCCTGGAAGCCTTGGAATTTATTAGGCAAGAGTGAGAAAAATAGCAATGCTGCTGTTACTATTGTTCAATCTCCTACTGAATTAAAGGCTAATCAGTTTTTTAGCGAGATTGTTAAGCAAGTAGTACCTGCTTTATCAACCCAAGCCGAAAGCAATAATTATTCTATTGACGATTTAGCCTGTACTTTGCTGATTGTTGTGGCAACTTCTGAAGGAATAGCTGCAATGCAGATTGGCGATGGCTTTATTACTGTCCGTTATCCCGAACAAGATCCACAACTACTTTTTCCTCCCGATAAAGGGGAATACATCAACGAGACTACTTTTGTTACTTCGAGTAATGCCTTAAAAGATATGAAAGTAGTGGTACAGCCTGGACAGCCAGAATTTATTTGTGCTTCTACTGATGGACTAGAAAGACTAGCAATTCGCATCAGCGACTGGACACCCTTTACTCCGTTCTTTCAACCATTAGAACAATACCTGCGGGAAACTAACAACTTGGAAGAGTCAGACGAATACTTGTTGAGTTTCCTTAATTCAGAGAGGCTAAACGCCCGTACCGACGACGATAAGACTTTATTTTTGTGTTTATATGATAGTACTTCTCACCCGTCACAGTAATAATCAGCCTGTATCTTTAACCAAGCAGATTGCTGATAGTGGTGAAGGACAAGTTTGGGAAACTAATCTTGAAGGCTATCTAGCAAAAATTTATCACGATCCCACACCAGTCAGAATTGCCAAGCTGAAGGTAATGCTAGCTAACCCACCCGCCGATCCGATGTTGAATCACAACCATGTCTCGATCGCTTGGGTATCGGATTTACTTAAAGATAGTAATGGCAAATATCTCGGCTTTTTAATGCCAGCGATCGCAGATAGCAAACAGCTTTCTAGTGTCTATAATCCCCGACTGCGTAAAAAAGTCGCCCCTGGCTTTAACTGGTATTATCTCCACGTCACGGCTTTAAATACTGCTTGGATTATTCAGGAAATTCACGCCAAAGGTTATGTCTTGGGAGACATCAAGCTAGAAAACATTCTCGTAAACGATCGCGCCATGACTGCGGTAATTGATACCGATTCCTTTCAGGTGCAAGATCCTCAATCTAATCAAGTGTATCGCTGTACCGTAGGTTCTGAAGGCTTTACCCCACCAGAACTTTTAGGCAAAGACTTTGAAACCACCAATCAAACCGAAATATGCGATCGCTTTCGCTTGGGTGTGTTAATTCACTATCTTCTGTTTGGCTATCATCCTTTTTCTGGCAACTGGACAGGTGTAGGAGAATCTCCCGAACAAACGGAATTAATCAAACAAGGTTATTGGTATGGTGGTCATAATAGTCCGATCCGCCCTAGCAAAACTACCATCCCTCTTGATGTCGTTCATCCAGAACTTAAACAGCTATTTCTCAAATGTTTTAACGAAGGACATACAAAACCTCATCTACGCCCTACTGCTTTAGATTGGCACAATGGTTTAGAGGTTGCAGTTAATGAACTAACTGTTTGTGGCAGAGTAGATAGTCATTATTATAGTAAGCACTATCGTGTGTGTTGCTGGTGCGAACGCGCATTTGTTCTTGATGTTGATATTTTTCCTGATGTTGCTGGTACAGCTAAAATTTCGTCAACAAGTACTTCAATTGTTTCATCTGCAAAATCATCAAGCCAAAGCCCAAAACAAGCAACTAAAAGCTATTTAAACAATTCTTCATCTTTAGCAGTTCCTTCTCTTCAACCGCCTAAATCTCCTCAGTCAAAACCCTCTTCAAGCAAAAAATTATCGACTAAACAGTCTTCTGTACAATTCTCCAATTCTGGGCTATTAAGTAAACAAAATATTGCTTATATAAAAACTTCTTTATCAATGCTCGGAACACTTTTAACTTTATTAGCAACTGCTCTCAGTCTTCTGGTGGTGGATATTATCTTTTCTGGAGTCAATTTAGCTAACTTTCCTGCTGCTATAGTAGCTGCGCTAGCTATTGGTCTTTTTAATAGCGGTGTAAAACCTATTTTATCTGTATTGTCTTTGCCGATTAATGTTTTAAGTTTGGGAACATTTACCTTCGTGATCAATGGTTTGTGCTTTTGGTTAGCTTCTCTCTTCGTACCAGGATTTCAAGTTTATGGTCTACCAGCTTTCTTAGTTGCTCCTGTAATTCTGTCTTTCGTTAACACCTTCATTAGTAACTACTTTGCTGAAAAATATGCCAAATTAACAACAAGCAATAAAGTAACCAATAATTAAGGCGATCGCATTTGATATTTTTAGCGAAGACGATTCTTTAAATTTCAATTATTCAAAAGGATTATAAAAAGCTACACCTCATCTACAAATATCTTTCACGTTTCCAGTGACCAAAGTACAGTTATGAATTTTTGCTGTGGCAGCTAATAAACCATCGACAGTTGATACAGGATCGGGAACATTCATTGTTCCCCATGCTTCTGCTATTTCTTGAGTTACGGGAAAAATGCGATTGCGAAGCTAGCCGAAGGCATCGCTGTAATTATCAACTACTTCTTGTATCCAATTATCCAAATGAAAAGCAGCTTTTGGGTATTTTCGTCTGATTCGTTCAATACCACAACGTAACTCACCAATTACCAACACACTTAAAAAAATATCCCGGTCATTTACTGTAGCAAACCACTGCCGAACATTAGCATTACAACGCTCTTTCTTTCGGAGTTCAGAAATAACATTAATATCTATGAGATAACGTTTCACGGATCGATGTCTCTTCCTAAATTTGATACTCTTTCAAAATCACTATCTTCTCCAAGATCGGGAATCGCCAGTAACAAACTTTTTAATGACTTTTCCGAATTGAGATCGTGACTAAATTTAAGATATTTTGGTTTATTTTTATTTAATAGCAAAAAATCTAAGACTTCTTTCTTTAACTAAGAAATCGGGAGCTTGCTCTATCTCTTTAATTAACCGTTGTTTCTCATTCATGATTTCATACCTCTCTTACTCAAAATACATCTTTATTCTAAATGCTGTGTTGCGATCGCACTTTAAATAAATTCAACTTTGCCCGACATATCAGAAGGCTCTAATAATTCCCAAATTAAAATTAAACCTTTGATTATTTCTCCAATGGACTTATTACTTTGATAACTGTAGACAATTTCACAATGGTCGGAATTGGATTGATTTATTCTCAGAAAATCTGTATCTTGAGTAAAAATCACCCTATTTTGAAATATGGCAAATTCCAACTGAACCTTATCTGATACACCAATTAAAGATTTTTCTGGAGTGGTAGTTACGTCAATTCTTCTTCGCTTCAATCCTTGGGCAACAGCATTTCTGACATTTTCATCCAGGTGAAATTAAACCTTTTCAGCCATTTAAGTCTTTAAACTTTTGTTGAACTAAAGAAGAAGTGTTTGCTTGTAACTCTCTTATCTTGCTAAAGTTTTGGCTGCTTGAGTATGCGTTTGCTGTGCTAGTTTCTTTCCCGCTTTAGACTCCAATCTTCTAGCAATGTATAGATCACAGGCACAACAATTAAACTAAGCAAAGATGAAGTTATTAACCCGCCAATGATAGCCACTGCCATTGGTTGACGTAATTCTGAACCTGCACCCCATCCCAGGGCGATTGGTAACATTCCTAGTATGGTTGAAAAAGTAGTCATGACGATTGGACGAAGCCGCACAACTCCAGTTTTTAGAATAGCTTCGCTGCGACTCATGCCAGAGTTACGTAGTTGGTTGGCATAGTCTAAAAGCAGAATAGCATTTTTATCTAATAAGCCCAACAGGAAGATCAAACCAATTAGAGAAATCATGCCAAAATCGCTTTGAGTAATTAGCAAAGCTAACATTGCCCCGACAATTGATAAAGGCAAAGACAAACCAATCACCAGGGGTTCAAGCCAGCGACGAAAAGGCAAGTATAAAACCAATAGCATACAAATTACCGCTAAAATGAGAGTCATGGCAAATTCTCCGAGTATCTTTTGCGATCGCGCTGAGTCTCCTTCTAGATCGAAGGTAATTCCAGAGGGTAAAATCTGCTTGGCGATCGCCTGTGCCTTTTCAGTAGCATCTCCAATTCCTTGTTCTGCCGTAAGATTGGCGTTGATATATGCTACCCGTTTACCGTCAAGATGAATCAGTTTATCCAAAGGTTGGTTAACTCCATCAAAACGCACATCTTCAAACCCTGGTAAGTTTTGAATCTTTTGTTGAAAAGCGATCGCGCTTATTCTTAACTGCTTTAGGTTTTCACCGACTAATGCCACTTTAAAGGACGGATCTTCTCCTGTTTCCACAAAGGGTATATCTTCAACGCTGATAATTACCTGGGGAATGTTGAGCAGCTTTTGACGAATTTCTGTCTGGATCTGACTGGTAGTTAAATGGCGATTTTCTTTAAGCTTAATATAAAGCTTGCCCTTGTTAGGTTCACCCTGCACTCCCGCAATGGTGTAGACCGATTCTACATCAGGATAATTTAAAACTACGGTTTCTATTTGTTCTCCTACTGTAATAGTCTTATTTAATAAAATACGTTCAGGCGATCGCGCAATACTTTTTAACCAGCTAAAACTGTTTACTTGCTGATTGTCGGCAGGCTTTTGACCAAACGTCCCTACAGTTTTTTTGGGTTCATTACTGTTTACGACTCCTGCAATTTTCGGTAACGGGGTAGTATAAACAATTTTAAATTCTCCCCGATCTAACTGAGGAACAAAACCCTGGGGAATAAGCGGAATCAAAGCAATTCCCGCCAGAAAACTGGCTATCGCGATACCGATGACAGCGCGACGATGATTTAATGCCCATTGCAATACCTGACGATACTTATTAGCAACAAAGCCTCGATCTATTTCTTGTTTATTACTATCTCTGGTGATATTTGTGAACCAATACAATGCCAAAACAGGTGACAAGGTGCGGGCAGCCAGAAGAGAAGTCAAAACCGCAGCCGAAATAGTTATGCCAAAAGGACGAAAAAACTGCCCTAGTGTACCGCCCATTAAACCAATCGGCAAAAACACCGCCACAATAGTTAGAGTCGAAATAGATGCTGTCAAACCAATCTCGCGAGTAGCAGATAAAGCAGCCTCGCGGGGACTTTCACCCTCTTCTAAGTGACGCATGATGTTCTCTACCTCCACAATGGCATCATCGACAATAATGCCGATCGCCAACGCCAAAGCCAGTAAAGTAAGGGTTTCTAAGTTGAATCCCAACCCAGCCATGACAATAAATGTCCCCAGTAAAGAGATGGGAATAGCGATCGCCGTAACTAAAGTTGCCTTAAGATTACCCAAGAAGGGAAAAATTACTAAAATTGCTAATGCCACTGCGCCAAATAAAGCTTGAATGGTGGCGTTGGTGCTATCACGTATATATCCTGCGGGGGTTTCGGCTAAAATAAACTGAATATCTGGCAAGCTTTGCTGGAGTTGAGCGACTTTTTGTTCTATCTGTCTGACCACTTCTAAAGTATTGGCATCACCTTGTTTAATTACCTGAAAAGCGATTGCCTTGTCCCCATCAAAGTGAACTAGGGTATTGCTGTTAGCTGTTGGAATATCTGAATTTACGCTACTATTGGGATCACCTAAAATATCTACTCGTTGTACTCCTGGTAATTTCTCTAGAATCGGCGCAATTTTGGTAGAGGCAATATTGTTTAATTCTTCAAGAGTGCTTTTTTGCCCAGTAACTACATAACTAATCGCGCTAGTTTCGTTTAAATTAAAGGGAATTACCTCTAAATCAGTCGCAGGTAAAGATAATTGATTTAGACTAGTTTTTATATTAGCCGTAGCGTCTTCAATATCGATATCAGTATCTAGTAAAAGATTAACTACTGTTTGTCCTGAATAAGTAGAAGAAAATAGCTGTGCCAATCCTGGAATATTAGCCAAAGCTGTTTCTAAGGGTTTAGTAATTTTAGCTTCCGTATCCAAAACCGTTGTTGTATCGGCTTGGGCGCGAATTACCACCACAGGAAAGTTTACCGCAGGAAAAAGAGAGTACTTTAAAGAACTAAAGGCAAATATACCAGCTACGGCGATCGCTAACCAAAAGCAGATAGTTAAACGAGAGTATTCAATTGCCAAACGAGAAAGATTAAACCGCGTTTTAGAAAACATCAACAGATTAAACAAAGATTCTAATCGCTATTTTTACAGAAATTTCTCAAATATTCTGGTTAATTTAGTAATGTTCCTAAAGTCTAATTAACAATTAATTAGGTTTGAGAGTCAATTACTGAACTCCAGTCATCGTTTTTGACTGCTACTTCTAATTGGTGACGGCGTTTGATTTCGACCTCGCTTTGCATAGCTTGTGATGTTAATTCATCAGTTAAAGTGGCATCTGCCATTGCTTTACGTAGCTTCAATTTCTTATCCTCATAGGCATCAAGTTCGGCATTGGTCATAGTAGCTTTGGCTGCTTCGCCAATTGTCCGCGCCCAAGTTCCTTGTTCTCCAGTATTTCCAGTAGGAGTATAATTAATTTCTGCTATCCAATCATTTTTAAGTGCTTCCATTATTTGACGTTTGGGAAACTTAAAAGTTTGAACCCGAACAAAGGTACATACTTGAGTCCCGTTTTGAGCAATATGTCCTCTAAGAGAACGCAAAACATCTCTAGAATAACCAACATACTGATAAACGCGATCGCTATCTAAAACTGCATAAACTCCAGCAACTTTAGCATTGTTTGCTTGTTTTTCCCATGCGGATAAAGTAACTATGGCTGTTCCATCAGATTGCGGGGCAATGATAGAGGCATCAGCACTATGCTCATGCTCAGAACTATATAAAAAGCCATGCAAACCTTGATGAGCAATAGGAACGTTTTGATGTTCGATGGGAGTATTTTTTTCAGATTTCACAGCTATAGTCTTGGTAAAGATTACTGATTATCCTACCCGTATTTAGTTTGACAAAACCTTTCTAGACAAGAATTGTAATTTAATTTTTGGCGTTGCTGATTACAGCTTTACCATTAAAGAGATTAGCGAGAATTACAACAAACATCTATTTAAAACTCAACTTGCGCCAAACGTTTCTGTAACATTTCTGGGAAAGCAGCATAGTGTTTTTGATTGAGGGGAGAAGGATGGGGCAAGGGTAACAAGGTCACAGAACGTTGATGAGTCATGCCCATATCGTCTGTGGCACTGAGGTTTACGGTTAGAGAATTTTCAAAGCGATCGCTACTTTTATAAAAATTATCAACTTCTCCTTTTGCACCATAGGGAACAAACCATTTAAAAGCTTCTGTTCCTAAAGGGATAATCTGATTTCCCTGCCAATGAAAGACAAATAATCTTTCTATAAAAGGACGAAATCTTTTTTTTACCTTCATCAAATAAGCTTTGTTTCCTGGTGGCTTATACGGCACAGTATTAGTTAATAAAACTCTCTTAATAATCGTCGCGTCTAAATCTTTTCTTGAAGGGGCTTTTTGTTTATAAATTCCATAATAAAAACCTTCTCTGACCATTGTTCCTGAAGCGCCAATTAAAGGTTGCTCAGCATGAACCTCATCTTTACCTAAATCACGACCAAAAAAACATAGGGGACTTTGTAAATTTCCTGCATAAAGAATTGGCTTAGTAGGCTCAAGACCAGCCGATTTGTATACAGGGATATCTATCGGAAAATCTTCTCTTTGTGCTTCTTGTTGCACCTGAGCAATTAAAGTAGCAATATCGAACATAAATTAATTTTGTTAATTATTAAGTTGCTGTAAACGGGGGGTTTAAACCAAATTTGATTACTGGTTGCCCGTTATCGAACTTGATGGCACTGCCAACAAAGCTTTTAAGCTATTTTATAGTTTTTTCTCCCACCTATTTAGTTCTTAAGCTGGAGACTTTCAAGCTCAGATCGCGGTAAAATGATAAAAAGTCAAAAAACTTAATAACAGATTTACTTATATCCACATCTTAAGGAAAAAAATTAAGCAATAGTTATGATTCTTCAAGATCCGCAAACAATTCGGCATTATCAAACAGTCACCGACGGCATGGTAAACCTCTGGCGTAGACGCTATAGCTTTGAAGAGATTAGACTGTATTTAGATGGCTATATTGCTTGTTTGCGTAACAGCAACTTTATTGAGCAATACCAAATTCATAAATTAGAAGAACAAGCATTAAGCTTTCTGCGAGATCCCTCTAATTTTGAGCTATCTTTTCCTCAAACACAAATGGAAACTGACACAGACTATTATTAACTCGATCAAAAGCTTTTGGCTCTAAAGCATACAAAAAAACGGCTAATAGCTATTGAAAATTTTATGTAATTTTTTATTTAAAATACGAAAGAGACGGATAGTTACAACCGTCTCTTTAAAGTTATAGGCAGTAGATTACTAGGAGGCTAAAGCAACTTCCACCATCTGTTGCAGTTCGCCACTTTGATACAGTTCGATCGCAATATCTGAACCGCCAACAAACTCGCCATTAATATATATTTGCGGGATAGTAGGCCAGTTAGAATATTCTTTAATTCCCTGACGTATATCTTGATCTGCCAGAATATCTACGGTTTCGTAAGGGACACCCAGAGTATTAAGAATTTGGACTACATTGTTAGAAAAACCACACTGGGGCATCAGTTTCGACCCCTTCATAAATACCATGACTTTGTTGTCATTAACTAATCGATCAATTTTTGTTTTTACTTCAGGTGTCATAAATCTTTATTACCTATTTTGCTTAGTTTACTAAATAACGCCAGCGATTAATTCGATCTTACTAAACTTCAAAACATTAGATCATCTAACAATTTTAAATGATTGAGCTTAAACAGCTTGACTAGTAGATGTGGGCTTAAATTTTAATAGTCATTTATTTAGCTTGAAACCCTGACTAACTCATTACTCATTACTTATTCTCATTACTTAAGCGGAGCGGTACTAGCAGCCTGCCAAGCTTCAGGAGTATAGGTTTTAAGAGAGAGAGCGTGAATTGTTTCTGATGCCAACTCAGCTTGCAGTGCAGCATAAACTATTTGATGCTGTTTGACTCTGGATTTGCCTGCAAAGTCTGGAGATACAATTATGGCTTCAAAATGTTGTCCATCGCCCGCAACTTTAACTTTAGCATTGGACAGTTTTTCTTGAATCATTGTTTGTACTTGTTGGGGGCTAATCATATTTTATTTTAGTAGGATGGGTATAGACTTTAATTTTAGACAGTATTTAGTTGTTGTAACCTAAACCTAATCTGCTTGATGCAATTAAGTCATTAGGGATTAGGAATCGTTGGATCTGCACTTGGTGGTTGAACTTCTGGGTTGGGAGTTTGAGGGACAGTATCAGGGGAAGACTGAGGAGACTGAGGAGTAGGTGCTGGATTTTGCGGAGGAGTAGAATCGGGTTTGGGAACAGTAAGAGGCGTGTCTACAAAACCGATCTCTAATAGCTGCTCGTAAGCCTTCTTGCCCAATCCAATTCCTGGACTTTGAGAGGTAATAACTTGAATTAGCAAAGGAATAGATAATTCTGGGTTACCCTGCGCTCGATGAACTAAAGCCAACTGATAAGTCGCATTGTCTCTGGCAATACCAGTTTCTAAAGCTTTTTTGCGCTGAGATTCAGCAGCAGCATTGTCTATTCCAGTGGTGCTATTAAATAGCTGGAGATAGAAGTTAGATAGTTGGTTATACACCTGACGCGCACTCTGCAATTTCTGTGCTGCCAAATCGTACTTTTGAGCATCAATAGCCTGGTCGGCTTCTGCCATTAGTTTTTTTCCTCCTTCGATGCTAAAAATGCTGGCTGAGGGAAGAGAATTACCTTCGGCGGCTTTATTTTCAGTCGATTGAGACCCTACAGGAGTAGTTGTTGACTGTGCCTGAATAGAAGCAATAGGAAAACCAGTTAAAAATAAAGTCAAAAACAATAAGCGAGGCACAGAAGAGTTAATTATATTTAGTCTAAGCATAGGTTATGTCTTACCATTTTGTTTCGGTCTTGAGAGGTGATGGCTTTGAGGCTTCAGGTATCTTATCACCCAATAACCCGTGTGTGAAAATCAAAAACTTTATCTTGATTGGGACTAAAAAACTGGTTGATTTATCATTTGATCGCTTATGGTGGAAAGGTTTATTTCTAGGCAGTTTTAGCTTAGTCTATGTATCGCTTAATTTGGATTTTATCCTGCATAACTTTAATTACCGCTTGTCAGAAAACGTCTTCTCGACTAGCTAATTTACCTCAAGATAAATTTATTCAAGCTTATTTTAATCATCGACAAAGTAATGATGATACTTACATCGATCCTTATCGTCAAATAGAACATTCAGGTGATAATTTAGAAGCAGTAATCATTAACGAGATAGAAAAAGCAAAAACTAATATCGATCTAGCTGTGCAAGAGCTAAATTTACCATTAGTTGCCCAGGCTCTAGCTCAAAGTTATCGCTCAGGGGTAAAAATAAGAGTAATTTTAGATAATAATTATAGTCGCTCTTTAAGTAGTTTAAGCACACAGCAAATTAAGCAGTTAAAGCAACGCGATCGCCAGAAATATAATCAGTTTTTTCAGTTAGTAGATTTAAACCAGGATGGTCGTTTAAGTTCTCAAGAAATTGCCCAAAGAGACGCTTTGGCGATTTTAAAACAGGCAGGTATTCCTGTTATTGACGATGCTGCTGATGGCTCAAAAGGAAGCGGTTTGATGCACCATAAATTCATGGTAGTTGATGGCGAAGAAGTAGTCACAGGGTCAGCAAACCTAACCACCAGTGGTGTTCATGGGGATATTGATAATTTAAATACCAGCGGTAATGTTAATCATTTACTCACTATTAATAATAAGCAGGTTGCCAGCTTATTTACTGAAGAATTTAACTATATGTGGGGAGATAATAATCAAGGCGGATTGAATAGCAAATTTGGTTTAAATAAACCCTGGCGATCGCCTGTATCTATTCAAGCAGAAAATACCCAGATTACAGTTCAATTTTCGCCTACTTCTAGCAGTAAGAATTGGCAGGATAGTACTAATGGTTTAATTGCCAAGACAATTAATGAGGCTAACAAGTCTATTGATTTGGCATTGTTTGTTTTTAGTGACCAAGAACTAGCTAATACTTTACAGTCAAAACAGCACCAAGGGTTGAGCCTACGAGGCGTTTTTGATTCTGGTTTTGCCTTTCGTTATTATAGTGAAGTATTAGATATGCGAGGCATTACCCTCAGCAATGACTCTTTGAAGCGAAAGGGTTCTCTTTGCCAAGCCGAAACTGGTAACAATCTTTGGCAAAAACCCCTGCAAACTATGGGTATAGCTAATCTTAATGCGGGGGATAAGCTGCATCACAAATTTGCCCTAATAGACGATCAAATTGTGATTTCTGGCTCACAAAATTGGTCTGAGGCTGCTAACAGTAACAACGATGAAACTGTGATTGTGATTGATAACCCAACAGTTGCCCAGCACTTTAAACAAGAGTTTGAAAACCTTTATCAAGTAGCTTTTTTTGAGCTACCGCCCAAAATCGAAACCAAGCTTCAGCAGCAACAATCTTGTCAGCTTACACTGCCTTGAAGAGCAGCGCGTTCGGGGGTCAACAAGCTCTAAGCTTTAGGCTTTAAGTTCTAAGCTTGGCAATTTATCTAAATTTTATTGATAATTATTATCGATTAACAGCTATAATTTTTTCATCAGATTAATTGATTAATATTCTCAATAACCAATGATTAATAACGATCGCGAATCATATCCCCCAGGTCGAAAAAAAGACAATTTAGAACCCTCTTGTCATTTAGAACAGAATAAACTTAGTCAGATTTTAGCGGTAAAATGGTCTTCACGCTGGGATGTATTTCGTCGCCTCAAGGAATTGGAGATAAATTGTCAGTGTTCAACCAATGAGCCTTTGCTGGTTCATTTGCATAGTCCAGCTACTGCCATACAAATTTGGAGTGTAGTCAGACAATTCAATGGGTCTCGCCAGGAATTGATTGGTTGCTTACATGAATGCTGGCAGATAAGGTACGATCATAGAAACAGGTAGTTTTTGGCGAGCAACGATGAAAAAAGCAGGTAATACACTCTCTTCTTTTAATCTCAGTGGAAAATTGAGCAAAATTAAGCTTGAGAAACATAAAATTAAATACATTAAACTGGCTACCGAGCAAAATAAAGTTTGGATTAAAGTCAGCAAAAAGCTGAGAAAGCAGATTTCACAACTACCCCTTGAGTGTCAGCTAGAGGTAGCAGGAAAGCTTAAGCAATATCCCAAAACTGGCAAGGTCAAATACAAAGCACAGACGATTACCTTAGTGCCTCAAAACCTAGAGCAATCCGCCCAAATTAAAACCAAGCAGGTTTCTTTGCTGCCTATATTTGACACCAAGACAAAATCAAAAGCTAAAGTGTTGATCTGCCAAAAATCCAACTGCTGGAAAAAAGGTGGTCAACAAGTCTATGAAAAATTAGAATCAGTATTGAGCGATCGCAATTTAAGCGAGCAGATTTCGATCCGCAAAACAGGCTGTTTAAACAAATGTAAAAAAGCTCCTAATTTAGTCATGTTGCCTGACAAAGCTCATTACACCAAGGTGAAACCACAGCAGGTTGACGATTTGGTTGACAAGCATTTAATTGCTGAAGCCTAAAATTAAATCTAGATCGAAATTTAATCATCAAACATATTTTTCTTGATACCTTATAATTTGACCGGTCAAATGAAATTCTTATTAAAATTTTTATGAGTTTACCAGAGGCAGACACCCCTTTATATAATCACTCCTTACCAACCATTGAAGACTGGCTACGAGGGCAAGGGTGTAATCAAGATCAAGAAAATCTTCATTGCTGGTATCTTGATAAATTTGCTTGGAAAGCAGAGATTTGCTTAGATGTGGAAGAACTGACCGTACGCTATTACGATGCAAAAGAGGCAAGTCAAAACCTTAGTCGTTCATTTAAATACTCTTTGAGTCGCCAAGATATTGAAGAGGCGGTTTTCTCAGGACCATAATTCTTAAGGGATAAAAGATGAGGGATAAAGGATAAGGATTTTGACGATAAATTTAATTCTGCACAGATACTCATTATGAATAAAATTGTTGAAGTTTTAGCCGATAAAACTGATTTAGTTAAGCGATCGCAAGAAATTGTTTTATCACGTCTACAAGCAGCTATTGAAGCAAGAAATCAATTTACTATCGCTTTAGCAGGAGGTAGCACCCCAAAACCTCTTTACGAATCTTTAGCTAGTCAGCCTTTACCTTGGTCAAAGATCCACATTTTTTGGGGCGATGAACGCTATGTGCCAGCTAGTCATAATGACAGTAATCAATTTATGACCCGTCAAGCTTTACTAGACAAAATTGACATTCCTCATGGCAATATTCATCCCATGGATACTAACGCCGCTAGCCCTTTTGAAGCTGCCCAAAAATATGAGCAGGATCTGCAAGACTTCTTTGGGGTTAAACAGGGAATGCCCAAATTTGACCTAATTTTATTAGGGATGGGAGATGATGGACACACAGCCTCATTGTTCCCCAAAACTGAAGCCTTGACGGTTAGCGATCGCTTAATTACCGTAGGCAACAAAGATGGTCAGCCTCGTCTTACTTTTACCGTTCCCTTAATTAATCAGGCTCGTTGCGTTGTCTTTTTAGTTGCTGGAGAAAATAAACGTCCTGCTTTAAAAGAAGTATTTGCCTCCCAAGGTGATGCTCAAAACTACCCCTCTCGTTTGATTCAACCCCAAGGAGAACTTATCTGGCTGTTGGATCAAAAAGCAGCAGCCGAACTATAGAACACCAAGCTTTTCTCTTGATGTATAGAACCCATTTGAGATCTTTTTATGGGACTGTTGCTATAGCCAATCTTTTAAGCATTAGCCGAATAAAACATAGCTTGAGCTTGGCATTGGAACGAACAAGTGTACGCTCAAAATTCTTGACTAAGCTTTTACATC
>JBBSPC010000039.1:0-33658 GCA_038259125.1 Chroococcales cyanobacterium
ATAACAACGGCTCAATAATTTTCCACTCTTTATCTGTCAAATCGCTTGAATATCCCATTTCTTGCCCCAGCTTACTTAAATTTCTCTACTTTGCCTTGATTCTACGCGATCGCCCAAAAGATCTCAAATGGATTCTATATAGCTATTGTTTATCTTGAAGGTGAGGCAAAAACAAAATTAAATTAAAATGGATTGGGCTGCGATCGCTCTTGAAGTTTCTGAAGCAGCAGGAGTTTCGTAAGTAGGCAGGGAGTAGTATCTAGAGACAAACAAGAGAGAAATCATGATGAACGCCGAAAAGCAAAGACTACAGGAAAACAAAGAACGTAAAGCCTATTGGACTCGCTGGGGTTCTTATGTCAGCGAAAGACAGTGGGGAACAGTCAGAGAAGACTATAGCGAAAATGGTACTGCTTGGGAATATTTTCCTCATAGTCAGTCTTTATCTAGGGCATATCGTTGGGGAGAAGACGGTATTGCAGGTATCTGTGATAACCATCAGCGTCTTTGTTTTGCTTTAGCTTTTTGGAACGAACGAGATCCCATTATTAAAGAGAAAATGTTTGGCTTGACTGGTAATCAAGGCAATCATGGGGAAGATGTTAAAGAGTATTACTTTTATCTCGATAATACGCCGACTCATTCTTACATGAAGTATTTATATAAGTATCCCCAGTCAGAATATCCTTATGCCGATCTGGTAGAGGAAAATCAAAGACGCGGTAAAGACGCTTCTGAATACGAACTACTAGATACGGGTATATTTGACGAGGACAAGTATTTTGATATTTTGATTGAATATGCCAAAGCTAGCGATGAAGATATTTTAATTAAAATTACAGCGCACAATCGTGGCGAGGTCGAGAAACCATTGCATATATTACCAACTCTTTGGTTTCGCAACACTTGGTCTTGGTACAAGGATGCAGAAAAACCTAAATTAAAGGTTTATGCTCAAAAAGATGACTACACTGTAATTGAAGCATCACATCCTAGTCTGGGAGAAAGATGGCTGTACTGTAATAATTGCGACGGCTTGCTGTTTACGGAAAACGAAACCAACTTTAAATTACTATTCGGGCAAGAAAACTCTTCACCCTATGTCAAGGATGGCATCAACAATTATGTAGTTAATGGCGATCGCAATGCTGTCAATCCAGATAAGATTGGCACAAAATTTGCACCACATTATCAGCTCTCTATCCCAGCAGGAGAAAGTCGTACTATTGAGTTGAGACTGTGCGACTCTAATTCCTTACAAAATCCCTTTGCTAATTTTAAAGACATATTCGCTCAAAGAAAACAAGAAGCTGATGAGTTTTACCATAGTCTGACCCCTCAAGATATACCCGAAGACCATCGCCACGTCCAGCGACAGGCATTTGCAGGAATGTTATGGAACAAACAGTTTTACTATTATGTAGTCGAAGATTGGTTACAGGGAGATCCTAATACAGTTGCGCCCCCCCAATCGCGCAAAAATGGCAGAAACTCGCAGTGGAAGACCTTATTTAACGATGATATTATCTCCATGCCCGATAAATGGGAATATCCCTGGTATGCTGCCTGGGATTTGGCTTTTCATTTAATACCTTTAGCCATACTCGATCCCGAATATGCCAAATTACAGCTATCTCGGTTGACTCGCGAATGGTATATGAACCCTAGCGGACAGATACCGGCATATGAATGGGCATTTAGTGACGTTAATCCTCCCGTCCAGGCTTGGGCAGCATGGCAAATTTATACCTTAGAAGAAAAGTATTGGGGACGCAAAGATCAAGACTTTTTAGAGCGTATCTTCCAAAAGCTGCTGCTTAACTTTACCTGGTGGGTAAATCGTGAAGATGCAGCAGGAAAAAATGTTTTTGAAGGTGGCTTTTTGGGTTTAGATAATATTGGTGTATTCGATCGCTCTCAAGAGTTACCAACAGGCGGTAATTTAGAACAGGCAGATGCTACTAGCTGGATGGCAGCGTACAGTCTCAAGATGCTCCAGATTGCCTTAGAGTTGGCGCAGGCTCGACCACCGTATGAAGATATTGCCAGCAAGTTCTTTGAGCATTTTCTTTATATTGCCGATGCTATGAATCAGGTTGGTGATGGAGTTGCTCTCTGGTCTGAGGAGGATGGCTTTTACTACGATGCGATTAATTTTCCTGATGGAGGAAGAAAGCTTCTAAAAGTGCGATCGCTTGTAGGTTTAATTCCCTTGTTAGGAGTTAGTGTAGTAAAAGCATCAACAATTAAAAACTTACCAGGATTTAGAAAACGTCTAGAGTGGTTTATTCATAATCGTCACGATCTTAAAAAGAACGTTGCCTGTATGGAAACAGAAGGCGTAGGTGCGAAAAGATTATTAGCTTTATGTTACGCCACTCCCAGAGATGATGGCAAATCTAATAAGTTGCAAAGATTGCTCTCGTATATGTTTGATGAAGCTGAGTTTTTGAGTCCTTATGGGATTCGTTCGGTTTCCAAATACCACCAAGATCATCCTTTTGTAATGAACGTCAACGGTACTAAGTATCAGGTAGACTACGAACCAACCGAATCAACTTCGGGTATGTTTGGCGGTAACTCTAACTGGCGAGGGCCAATTTGGTTTCCGATTAATTACTTACTATTAGAAGCCCTGCAAAACTTTCACGAGTATTTGGGAGATGACTTTAAAGTCGAGTTTCCCACAGGTTCAGGCAATTATAAAAATCTTAGCCAAATTGTCGTCGAACTAGCTGTACGAATGACCAGTATCTTTTTGCGAGATAACTCAGGTAAACGACCCGTGTTTGGTGGCATAGAAAAGTTTCAAAACGACCCTCACTGGCGTGATTATATTTATTTTCACGAATATTTTCACGGCGATAATGGTGCGGGTTTGGGTGCATCTCATCAAACTGGCTGGACGGGGGTAGTGGCATATATGATTCAACTATATGCCGAACAAGGTCATGCTGATTAAAAACCAGGCGTTATATCTTCATGGCTAGGAGACTGGGAAAATTTTTTGATTAATAAATTACCTTAAACGATGAGTCTAATAGTAAACTTGGGCAGCAGAATCACATCTTGGCTAGAGCGTCCAATTAGCGCAGTCTTTTTGATGGGACAAGTAGTGATTCATGTTATCCACCAGAAGATCAACTTTCGCAATACATTAGAGCAGATGGTATCTGTAGGACCTGCCTCGTTGCCCATTGCTCTAATTACCTCTATTGCGATTGGCATGGTGTTTACCATTCAGGTAACAAGGGAATTTCAAAATTTTGGCACAACTCAAATAATTGGAGGAGTTCTAGCCATAGCACTTAGTAGAGAACTGACTCCCGTATTAACAGCAGTAGTTGTGGCAGGAAGAATCGGTTCGGCTTTTGCAGCCGAACTTGGAACTATGAAAGTTACAGAACAAATTGATGCTCTGTATATTTTAAAAACCGATCCCATCGATTATTTAGTTATACCTCGTGTCATTGCCTGCTGTTTGATGTTGCCGATGTTGACGATGGTTTCTTTTGTAATAGGAATAATTAGTGGATTGATTATCGCCGAAAGTTTATACGGAATTTCCCAAACAGTTTTTCTCGATTCAGTACAGAACTTCCTGCAAATTTGGGACTTAGTAGCAGCGCAAATTAAATCAGTAATTTTCGGCGCAATTATTGCCGTAGTAGGCTGTAACTGGGGACTTACTACTACAGGAGGAGCTAAAGGAGTAGGAGAATCTACAACATCGGCAGTAGTTATAGCTTTGATTTTGATTTTTGTCACTAATTTTTTTCTCTCTTGGCTAATGTTTCAAGGTTCTGGTGGCGATCCGCTAAGTTGAGGTCGCTAAGCCACAGCCGATAACCCTTGAACAAGCACGGTAATTATCTCTCAGGAACAACAAAAATGCGATCGTGCCTAGAATTCAAGTAGAGCGATCGCCATCAGCAATGAAGTGCTGTTCTCCATGTCAAAATTTTTAGCTAGTATTTTATTTCCTTGGCTATACACAAACCTCATTTGCTTTTTGAGAGTAGATAGACTAGAATTTTATGTTGTCCTATTTTACATGGTTTACATGACTGATATAAAAGTTTTGCTATCTAGCCGAAGCGATAGAGAGCGAACTCATTGCTTAAATACGCACTTGTGCAGTAAATATTATTATTGATGAGATTCATAATTATCAGGTCGTTTGGCGATAATTGGCAGCCGCTCTTCCTGGTGGATTTTCAGTTTAATACTTCTCCTTCTTTTGTAATAAATATTGTTATATGTTCGCTACTCTAGTCGTAATTTTTTGCACCGTGGTTTTTCTACTGTTTATTCTATTTGCTTTTAAAAGAACTGTAAACGTTGAGCGTAAAGCAAACGTACCTGATTCCGATGGCACGAGTGACATAGAAAGCGGATCTGTATATACAAGAAGAAGAATTGGTGGTAATCCAAATGACATAAATTACTACCGATATAGGTTAGGGAAAAGGCGTTAGAAACGTGGCATCAATCATCAAGATTACAGGAAAAATACTTATATCTAACTAGTAACATTATTTTTACTTCTGTTTATAATGCTGATTTAAAGCTTTTTCAATTCGACAAAACTAGCCATTGTTTTTCTATAGCCTGGGTGGTTATTTATCTCAGCAGATAACTATATGAAACTATGAATATCTCACGACCCAAAAAGAGTCAGGACTCAATCTCAATCAATAGTAAAGCGAAGTCAATTCTAGTGGTTTCATGCGAAGTTAGCCATAGCATGAAACGTTATAGCAAAATGCTTGTAGATGTTTGGAACGAAATAGGTTTTCAAGTGGTGACTTGCTCTCCTCAGCCTATCTTCAGTAGACTCCCGTTTCCTCGGTGGATGCAGACTTGGTTCACCTCTGTTGAGAAGCACGTTCTTTTTCCCCTTAAGCTTCGCAGATCGATACAAGCTTTTGACTATGTTCATTTTGCTGACCATGCGGATGCTATCTTATGTTGTTTCATCCCGCCGACAAAAACCATCATTGTTACTGTTCATGACTTATTGGCAATACGCGCTGCATTAGGCGAGATTGAGATTCGGAAACCAGGCGCTGCCGACTGTCTGCTTGAGCGATTGACTCTTCGAGGACTATATCGTGCAAATTATCTGATTGCAGTGAGTAGATCGACCTCACGTGAAATCGAACATATTATGGGGCGTAAAGCTTACGTCATTTTAAATCCAGTCGATCCTACACAAAAAGAACCCGTCGGAATTCGGCGACATAAGAATGAGTATCTCTTAGTCGTTAGTAGTAATGGATGGAGAAAACGAAGAGAGTTTGCAATCCAAGCCTGGCTCAAGCTGAGAAAAACAAAGGAATTCTTGGGAGTAGAGCTTATCATTGTAGGCGTGGGACCCAATGAAGCTGAGATTGCGACTTTATCTCAGGTTTCAACAAATTGGTATTGGTTTATGGAAGATGTCGATCAAGAAACTCTAACCGATCTTTACAAATACTCTTCTGCCGTACTCCAGCTCTCCCTGTATGAAGGCTTCGGCTGGCCTATCGTCGAAAGCCAATTCATGGAAAAACCAGTCCTTTGTTCTGATACACCTACTTTTCGAGAAGTAGGCGGTGACGGTGCTGTTTATATTGGTGATTCTTTGACAGATATAGACTGGGATTGCGTTGCCACTAGTCTGAAGAACTTGGAAACAAGCGGTAAACCTTACCGTAACGCTTTGAGATTCGATTGGTCGGGTTTTGTACAAGGAATTCAGGAATTGAGCGATAGCATTATTTCTCAGCCTGCGAACAACTGAATACGAAAGATTATTTTAAAACCTTAGAAACAGGAGGATGGATAACAATGTCAAATAGAGCGTTATGGACTGAAGCAATGGTCAGCAATGTTACTGGTGCGGAGTATGCAGCGCGAATGTATCTCGAGCAGACCGACGTGCGCCATTATCTTCAGCTTGCATCTCTAAACCATAGTCTTAAGAAAGCATGTGAAATAGGTGCAGGGTATGCTCGTCTTACTCCTATTCTAGAGGAATTTGCTGATAGTGTAGTTGCGTTCGAGAGAGAGTCAGACCTGCTGGCGAAAGGAAGCATTCTCCATCCCAGTATCGAATACCGAGCGACTGAATCGTTGTCTTCATTGCAAGCGAAAAATGCCGAGTTTCAGTTCGGCATGTTCTTTACAGTTCTTCAACATATGTCCGATGCCGAGGCGATCGCAGCATTAGAGGAGGCAAAACGCATCGTGTCTCAAAATGGAAATATACTTTTATGCGAGGATTGCGATACCGACTACGATCACGAGAATTCTTCGATTCCTGGCGCAGCTTTTACTCTAAGTCGCAGCATTGAAACATACAAAACTTGGATGAAGCCCTGGAATTTGGTGGATGTCTCTCCGCGTCGTGTGGAACCGACTGAAACACGCATTGAGGTTGGAAAGTATATGTTATTTGCAGGTTCCGACGTGCTTCGCCAAGTTTGAGTGCATCTGGAGGAGCAGGAGATTAGTCAGATACATATCTATGAACTATGTAGAAATGGTTGTTAACAACGAATCCATTAAGACGATGCTCAATTGCATATTTCACCAAATCGCTTATCCTGTTAATAAAACCAGTCCCTTTAAAGTTGAGAGAGGTATTACAGAGTACACCATGACCTGTCTTTTCTTTGAAGGCAGTTAGCAACATATGCATTCTATAATTTTGGTGTTTGTTTACAGTTTGCATTCGCGTAGAATTGTCAATATGCGTAATTGCATTCAAAAAATCCACCTTCACATACTGAAAATACAGCATGTGTTGGCTGGAGCCATTATGCTCAAAGTAATTATCAATATCTTTTTCAAGACAAATGGGTGCAATAGGCCTAAAGCTCTCCCTTTGCTTGATTTTATTGAGTCTCTTATGAGTTTCTTGTGAGAAAGGTTCTGCTATAATCGATCTATTCCCAAGGGCTCTAGGCCCAATTTCATATTTCCCTTGCACCCAAGCAATTATGTTGCCTTCAGCTATGAAGTTAGCAACTTCTACAAAGTCAAGAGTGCTTTTTTCTAGTCCTTTAAAGTCTGTTTCATCTAATACAAACTCCTCTCCCGAGTAGACGTTCCAATCTACCTTAGCTTGGTTGAAGTATTGGTGTTGAGCTTCTATTGCTGTTCCTATCGCTGAACCAGAATCGTTCGGACATGGAGGAACAAAAACATCCTTAAATAAACCGCTCTCCCTCCATTGACTATTCCAACCGCAGTTTAACCCACATCCGCCAGAAATCAGTAAAGGGAGATTATGGTCTAACTCCTTGTTCTTTGCAAATTGATAAAATCTGTTAAAAATCTCATCAGAATATTTTCTAGCTAGGTTTTTAAATAGCTGTGTTTCCACACCAACATTATAGTAAGGAGTACTCTGCAACTCCTTTTTATCTAGTGAGAGAAGGATTGACTTTTGCTTCAGTAAAAAATCAATCACATTTGCTTCGTTTTTCGTCGCATTTCCAGGTTTTCCATAGCTTGCAAGGGCCATCAGTTTTCCTGCATCCTCAAATCGGAATTTTCCTTTGCCTGTCGGGAAGCTAGGGTCGGCGAGTGCATAGAGATATGCATATTTATTACCTGGCTCTTCTAAAACATCACCGATTTTAGTTATATTTACATCTTCATCGACATAATAGAATGCACCTATGTTGCCTTCCCACGTCAGTGCATAGCAGGGTTGACCTTGCGGAAATGGTGAGAGACCATAAGCACAGAATATATGTGAGCGTTCATGGGTAGAAGAAAAATACTGGACATTGCTTCCAAAAAAGCTTTGCTCCTCTGAAATTACTAAGTCCTTGGATATTCCAAAATAGCCACTTCCATCAGAATCGCTAATGGCATCGAACCCCTTTGTCCAGCCGGAAACAGCAATGACATCTGGAATAGAATCGATGTAGACCGAGGCTCTCAAAAATAATGTGGGGCTGACTCGTGAATATCTCGGCCAGCTATCTTTCTCTGCTTCAATTGAAAAGAGCAGTTTTCCATCTTCTAGATAGGCAATGTGCCCATCATGACCAGGTTTGAATGATAAAATACGCATTTGATTTTTTCTACTTGGATTGATCTAAATTCAGTGCATACAGTTTTCCGTGTAAAAATTTTGGTAACTATTTTATTTCCTTGGCTAGACCAAAACTTCATTTACTTTTTGATAATACCTATAGCTAGAAGTCACTTTTTTTGAAAGAGAAATAGGATAAGTTTAGTCCTAGTTGTTCTATTGCGAGAGCAGGTGATGCTCTAATATTAAGTTTGTCCAAGCGATTCAGCCACAAATCAAGATCGTCGCGCCAAGTCGAAATATATACAAGACATCGAACTGGATCTATCTCATTAAGCTGTGTTTCTGCTGCTTGAAGTGAAGCTAATACGCAATCTAAGTTGCTTGGACGCACTATCATAATTTGCTGACGAATATTTCTAATTGATTCATTCCGCAGTGCGAATAAATCTTTCCAGTCTGATACTGTCGCTTCTGTACAAGCGATTCCGCACTTCATAAGGTGCGTAATTCCTTCTGCCAGAAAATCTCCAAACTCCTCTGAAGCGGCTCGCTGAGGGCTTAGAAAAGGATTATACGGCTCTTGCAGTGCGGGTTCAAATACCTTGACGTTAGAACTTCGTCTGCTATCATACGGAAAAAGCCAATCAGCATTATAAATTGCTGGCCAGAACCCCGTCGCTTTCGTGACGTTGACCATCATGGCGCTTGCCGACAGGGCTACACCAGGTTCAGAGCCTCCCAAACGCTCGGCGTGACGAACAACCGAATTGTCAGGAAAGTTTGTTGAGGGAAAACCAGCTATAGCCTTATCAGAAAGTGTTGATGCCGCGAGTTCCATTTCTGACTTAGTGATGCCTGTAATGTCGTCATCGAGAAAAAAGATTTTTTTCCACCCTGCCAAATGAGCAATGAGTAAGCCAAGGTTACGTTTTATATATAGATCATTTGTTTGCCGACCGTACAAAGCTTCAGGGAAAAGGTTAGTCTTGAAAGTCAACAATTTGTGCTTGTACTTCAGCGGGATATCTATAGCCATACCACAAACTTTGGCTGTGTTTGCCCGATTAGTTATTTCCCAGGCTGATGCCTTGCCACTACACATGGCGATGAGATAACTGCCAGTTTGACTGGCAAGGTCGATAGCCCAGTCAGTATAATGGCTTGAGCGTGACGTGGGCACGATGATAGCATCTGTTTGCGCAGAGTGAGCATTCAGTTCCTTGCTTTCATGATTCAGCGTTGTCAGGGTTTTTTTAGATCTGGTAGAAGATAAACTCCATTGTGGCAAGTAAGATTGTTTCATTTTTGAATAAACATTTGAACTAGTCGTAGTGAAGAGCAAGAATCTGATTTAACGGCAAAAAACAATAGCAAATTATTGTTCCATCTGCTATGTTGACACTGTAAAGCATCCATCTTTTTTAGAGTGGAGATAGATACTCTATGTGCTTAATTTATATCTGCTGCAAACTTGCTAGTGGCGATTCTCATTATAGTAATCGACCCACAGTAAATTGCCTGCAATCAGTCACCTCACCCAAAACTTCTGCCTCACGAAACATCGAGCGCACGAGGTCAGTCTGGGGAACCGCATGTTCTATCGCCACCGTTGCATCGCAACGAACGCTGTTTACAAATTCCCGAATGACGCCCAGTCCATCGTCGTCACCTGCGAAGACTGAAACACGCGGCATATGGAATGTGAGTTCTGGTCTGAGCGACATCGTTTTCCCAGCCTCGTCCTGATAAGGGAGGTTGGCGACAACCAGATCGTAATTACCATCAGGGAGACCACCCTCCACAGTAAAATTCACCTTCAAACCCAATTTCGTGGCGTTGGCACGGGCTACCTCGATCGCCTCTCCTGATATGTCCGAGCCACTCACGATGAGATCGCTCCGTTCGTTCTTAATCGCAAGCGCGATCGCTCCCGAACCAGTACCGACATCATGGATTCGCGCGCCCTTATGCAGTGCCAGAGCAAGTTCCACTAAGGGACCACTCTGCTCTTGTGGAACATGCACCCGCTCATCAACGTCGAGATCGAGTCCTCGAAATCGGCAGTGCCCAGTTATGTACTCTAGCGGTACTCGCTGACTGCGACTTTTGATTTGGTCGGCGATCAAAGTAGCTTGTGGTTTGGACACTGTTTTGGTCTTCAAACCTTGAAGATCGTATACTGAAACACCGAGAACGCGAGCAATAATAGTCTCCGCGCCATACTGTGGATGATCGCATCCTGCATTTTCTAGAATTGTGACTGATTTATCAATTAACTCCATCACATTGTCCAAATTTTCTGTCGACATGGATTATTTCATAGACAATTAGATTTCTCATTATCTCATATTTAGCACTCAAATCCGTCGCATTGGTCAAATTCTCTCCAATGATGGGACTTATAGTAATAGTAATTATAAAAAAATTTTCAAACTTCTAAAAATGTATTAGACTTCTTGCATAAATATGAAATTTCGAGCTTTCAGAGATTAGTATTAATTCTCTAAATTACATACTTTAAATCGCATTTGAACATTGGCAAAATTATTCGTGTCAGAGGTCTATTTAGTCAGCTTGAGAATTGCTCAAGCCCAACCAATACTACTTGTAGCTGATGGAGCGGAGTGGATTTGGCAACACATACCAACCTTACTTAATCGTTTAGGTGGTGAAAAAATTACCCATTATCTTCTCTATTTTTGACGAAACTTTTCTTCCTTAGTTTTATTGGTGTTGCTATAGGTATCAATTACTATTATTCTATGAGCATGGCATTTTTAACTACATTTGCTCTGGCTTATTTAACCAAAGGTTCACGCTTTAAATAGCTACTAAAACTTCCTACTTACTACTTCATACCTAAAAAATATGCTTTCTCAGATCGTCCGTCCGATGGTTAATACTCAGATACATTTATTGGCTAAAAGTAAAGCAACAAAGATAACTTTAATCAAAACTATCGTCAAATGGCTTGGTTTTCTAGGAATAGAGGCTCAAGTTAACCAATTTAACACCATGGGAGACAAAATTCAGGTATCAATTACTGTTGGTCAACCAGAAAATAGCGATCGCGCCGACTGGCAAAAAATCTTAGATAATCTTAGTCAAGATACTTCAAAAACAACAAAATTAGTCAACCACTCTAATTCGATGACGGATAACTGTCGTTAAGTGTCTTTAAGTAATGATTGTTTAATTATTTCTCTTGTGGGGTTTCCCCAAAATGTTGACGAAGTCAACGCAGCATTGGGACGCTGAGTCTCGATGACCGTTGACCGCCCAAAAAGGCATTTATGAGCGTGGGCTAGGCGGAGTAATCTCTGACTGATATAAACTTTAGGAAATATTCTAAGAGTGCCTCTGGACTTTAAACACTAACTGATAGTGTCATTGTTTATGTGGCTTGCCAGATGTCATTGCTGGTTCAGGATTTTGATTGTTAGAAAAGAAAACATAGTCGATCACAGATAATTTCTCTGGTATCAGTTTAAAATTCCTGATAGTGCTTAAACTATAGATTATTACCAAAAGCAGCTTAAATTAAAGATTCACTAGAGGCGCAACATCATGAGTAATTCAGCTAAAAAACCCATCGGCATTATCGGTGCTTCTGGATATGGGGGGGTTCAATTAGTCAGACTTCTCTTGGAACATCCTGAAGCAGAAATTGTTTATTTGGGCGGTGATAGCAGCGCAGGTAAACAGTATGGCTCTATTTATCCTCATCTAGCTCATTGTGTAGATCTCAGTGTCGAAAAAATCGATTTAGATCAAGTTGCTTCCCGCTGCGAAGCGGTATTTTTAGGGTTGCCAAACGGTTTAGCCTGCGATATTGCTCCAGCTTTAATCGAGAAAGGATGTAAAGTATTAGATCTTTCTGCGGACTATCGCTTTAGTAATTTAGACACTTATACAGATTGGTATAAAAAAGCACGCAACGATCAGGCGATCGCTAGCAAAGCCGTTTATGGTTTACCTGAGTTACATCGTGAACAAATAAAACAAGCTGCTTTAATTGGCTGTCCTGGCTGCTATCCCACCGCTAGTTTGTTAGCTCTAGCACCATTACTCAAAAATGGCTTAGTTGACCCGTCAACCGCTATCATAGATGCCAAATCAGGTACGTCTGGAGGAGGTCGTCAGGCAAAAACCAATATGCTATTGGCAGAAGCAGATAACTCTTTGGCAGCCTACGGAGTTGCTAATCACCGTCATACCCCCGAAATTGAGCAGATTTGTAGCTCCTTAGCTCATCAAGAGATTACGGTACAGTTTACTCCTCATTTGATTCCTATGGTTCGAGGAATACTCTCAACGGTTTATGCAACCTTAAGAGATCCTGGTCTAGTTAGAGAAGACTTGTTGACTATTTATTCTGCTTTCTATCGCTCATCAAGCTTTGTCAAAATTCTACCTAGTGGTGTTTATCCTCAAACCAAATGGGCGTGTGGAACTAATTTGGCATATATTGGCATTCAGGTAGATTCCCGTACAGGAAGAGTGATAGTGATGTCTGCTATTGATAATCTGATTAAAGGTCAAGCTGGTCAAGCGGTGCAGTGCCTCAATCTGATGATGGGTTGGGACGAAGCTCTTGGTCTGCCCAAGCTGGGGTTTTATCCTTAATATTTCTGGCGTTGCTGATTTGTAATGTTTAAAGTTGGTTAATTGGCAACAAACCTAGAGCAATTTTTGCGTATTTTAATATTCGAGTTCCGATGCTTACAACATAAAAACATAAAGTTAGTGTTGATACAACTTTGGCAACTATAATACTGATACAATTTTGTTATTAAAGTAGGTAGCACCAATATTTTTGATTCATCACTAGGTCCAAAGCGTGGTTAGATAAAAAGAATAAGGTTTGGCTTTAGACATTAGTTAACCACTGGAAACCAGGAATTATTCTTTGAACTTTAGCCGATCTCGGCTTCGCTGATGCGCGCAGCGCGATCGCAGCAACTCTAGTTTTCATAACATGAATCTAAATCTCATATCTTTTGTCAGCAGTAGCATATTTTTCTTGACGATGGCTACATCGGCTACATCTGAGCCTGTTTTTGACAAAATTCAACGAACAGGGGTATTAAACGTTGCCATTAGAGAAGATGCACCTCCTTTTGGCTATTTAGATGCCAATAACAATCAACAAGGATATTGTCTTGATTTTTTTGCTCTTTTAAAAAAACAGCTAACCAAAAAATTAAAGCGCAATACTTTAAGTACTAAATTATTTAAGTCCACCCCCGCAAACCGCTTTACTCTGGTAAGTAATACAGTCGATTTAGAATGTGGTCCTAATACTATTCGCTCAGATATACCAAAAAATACTAGTTTTTCTACCGGCTTTTTTGTTACGGGAACACAATTTCTGATTAAGCAAGAAAATCGCGATCGCCTCGATCTCAAAACTGATTTAGACGGTGCAAAACTAGGAGTAATTAGTAATACGACAACGGCAGATTTTATCGCTAAAAAATATCCTGGTGCTACTATTCAAAAGTACGGTGGCGTAACTGCAAGAACTAGAGGAATACAGGCAGTTGAGCAAAACAAGATCGACGCGATGATTAGCGACGGTATTTTGCTGCGTGCTGCTGCACAACAGCAGGAACTATCTTCAACCCAATATCCCCTTGTGCCAGAAGTTCCCTTAACCTGCGATCGCTATGGCATGATTATTAAAGGAAAAGATCCTCAATGGCGAGATTTTGTTGATTCTGTAATTAATAGTCCTGAAGCAGCAAGTTTATCTAATGCCTGGTTTGGTCAACTGTACAACTATACCTTAAATGTCAAAGATTTTTGTCAGCAAAGTTCATAGTCTTATTTGATTTTTAATTTATGTTCGTTGAGATATTCAACAAACTTTTAATATCTTTATTTCTGACAGCCACAAGCTGCTATTCATACTAGTTGAGATCGCGATCGCGTAATTTTTTTCTTAGTAAATACATTTTCTTTGCTGAAGATTAAACCGATAGCCACGGGGCAAAATATGTATTTTTGCTCCACAAATTGCTAAAGACTCATCGTGTAAAGATTCTTTGAGGTTAGTATATTCAATATTTGAAACATCAATAATGGTTACTGCGCCTTCACCGATAACTTCTACCTCGTCACCGTCGACGGCGATCGCTGTATTTTCATCAATACCAAACCCTAGTACAGCAGGTTGTTGAATTAGAGCCGAGATAAATCTACCTAACCTTCCTCTTTGTGCAAAGTGTTGATCGATCGCTATCTGTGAGAGAAAACCCATTCCAGGTTCTAAAGTAACACTATCGACACGGGGATTAGTTTCGCCTTCTCCTTCGACGATCATAATATCAGGCATCATAGCTGCCCCGGCACTTGTACCGCCAATCACTAAACCTTGAGTAAATTTTTGATGCAACAAGTTATCAATTTCAGTGTCTTTGAGCAAGTCTGTAATGCGAGATTGATCTCCCCCAGTAAAAAACACTCCCGTAGAGTTTTTAATGACTTCTAAATCTCTAGGGCTGTCAACATCTTCCTCTCTTTCGGTATCAACAATATCTATTACGTCTACGCCCATATCGCTAAAAATACGTCGATAATCATTGCCAACTTCTCCTGGCAACCTTGTTGCTACAGTCATGATGACGATTTTGGCTTCTCTACCCCCTGCGCGTCGGACAAACTCTCTTAAAATTGTGCATTCTCCTTCTTTGTCTTCTGCACCACCAATGATTATTAACTGTCCTGTTGAGGACTTTGGAGCAGAAGCCTCAAATTCTGAATTGTCACGATCTTGATTTTTAGTTGCAACCATAATCTGTAAATAATTATCTAAAGTATCTTTAATTACTTTAAATAAATCATATTTATGAGCGGCTTAGATTATTCTTTAAGATATATTTTAAATATCTTGTGTGTGACCTAATTATCTGCGCTTGATTGCTACACTTAGCAAAATTTAATTTCAGGCAACTTCTTTAGTTAAGACAAAAACACTGCCTTCATTTCCTCGACCAATACGTATATCTTCATCCAAATAGGTAATATCCAACCAGCCTTTTTGGTCGCCACGATCAATTTTAAAATCTAGAGGTAGAAATTTTTTACCCGATTCAATCTGCTGAATAAGTTTTGCGGGGGTATTGTAATTGAGTAGACGCTGCAAACCAACGATGGAGCGTTCAAACATAACGTTAACTCGGCGTTCAGAAACTGGTTCAAAGCTAGCAGCAACGCTAACTAAGCCTTCTAGCATAGGTAAGCCAATAATCTCGGCAATATTATAAACCTTGGCTTGGGGTACGCGAATACACTGATAAATTTGTCCTAGCTTTAACAGAGGAAAACGATCCAAACCAAGAAGACTTTTGCTGGTAGTATACAATAAACGCCAGTCACCATTAAGCAAATCTTTGGCTTCTAAAGGATTTTTGGTAGGATTAGTGTCTTCTAACTGTTGGATTGCTGAGAGGACTTTAACATTATCAATTTCATTAGCCAGCAAGCCCCGATTTTTGCCAGCGATCGCTTCTAACAATTCTGCTTTCTTACTCATGTTTATAGCTCAGATCGATATCCCTAAACCTACTTAACTATTTTATCGGCTTATTTCAATTTGATGAATAATTATCCAAAAAGCGATCGCGGAATTTAAATTCTGCGATCGCCTATAAACAAGTAAATTTATTTTTGACTGGCTTATTTTAATTTTAAAGAAGCATTTGATAACAAAGTGCCATTGCTCGAATTGTCGATTGGCAAAGAACTAATATTGTTACCGTTGGAATTTTCAGGACTTTCGCCAATTTCTTTAGTAACTTCCACCCCAGACTGTTCCAAAATCACCCTTGGGGTAGGAGAGTAATTTAGATCGATACTTTTAACCAATATCTGACCATTAGATAAATATTGACCCACCTCTACATAACGGCTGGTATCTTCTTCTGGTGCTTTCACAATTAATTTTGCTCTGCCATTACCTTGATATAACCCTGAGACAATTACACTTTCAGCCAAAGTGGAGTTAGGAGGTGCTGGAGCAGTAAAGTTGGCTGAATTGTCATTAATTGAGCCATTACTATCCTGATTTGAGCCTTCGTTAAAATTGGCATTACTGCTCAAACCATTATTGTCTTGATTTTGATTGCTGTTTTTTGCTTGCTCTGTCTTTTCTTGTTCTTTAATTTCAATGCGTGGCGTTAAATTAACTACTGAAAAAGGATCTTGTCTGCCACGAACACTAGTTCTAGCTCTGATATCAGGATTAGTTGCAGGAATCAGACCAGCAATTTCTTGAGCGGGTTCAGTTTCTTCTTTTAAATCAGCAAATTCTTCTTCTTCTGCTTGTGCTTGAGTAGGATTTATTTGAACAGGGATAGGTTGAGCAGCATTTTCTTCTTGCTCCTTTTGAGAATCAGCAAAATTGGAGAAAAGAGAACAGCTTTGGGTTAGCAAAACCATCATTCCAGTTAATGTCAATAATACGACTTTATTCATAATAATTACTCAAAGGTAAATTAAAATTACCTTATTCAATATGTAATCAAATAGCTTAAGCTCCAAGATAACAGTTGATTTTTAGATCGGCTAGGATGAGAAACTATGAATTTTCTTGGGTCATTGATTTTTTTAGTAAATTTAAACCTTTTTTCATTTGACGAGAAACAGTTACGACGCTAATGCCTAGCATTTTCGCTGTCTCTTTTTGAGTTAAGTCATGCAGAAAAACGAACTCCAAAACATCTCTAGTTCGTTCTTCTAATTCTGATAAAGCCTGCTGTAAACGTATTCTATCTTCATGAGCCAATTGAAAACTACGATTTTTGGGATCGGCAACCATATCACAAAGACTAGTTTGATTTTCTACGTCATTATTAACAGAAATATCTAGACTTAAAGGTTTACGATTTTGATATGCCAGCTTAATATCTTGCCACTCCTTAACTGACACGCTTAGATAGTTGGCAATTTCTAAATTGGTTGGCTGACGATGATATTCTTCTCGAAAATTATGCACAAAGGCTACCGATTGTTGCCTTAATTCTAACCAGCGTCTAGGAATCCTTAGAGTACTACTTTTGTCTCGAAGATAGTGTTGAATTTCACCTCTAATATAAGGAATTGCAAAAGAACTAAAAGCATTGCCTTTTTCAACACTAAAACGTTCAATCGCTCTAATTAAGCCAATAGAACCAACCTGTAATAAATCCTCGTAACTCTCATTGCATTGATTCATCCAATGATAAGCTTCTTTTTTTACTAAACCAAAGTTTAGCTCCATAATCTGATTACGGATATTTATGTTTGGTTTTTGTTGATATTCCTGAAATAGAAAAAGACTGTCTATTTTAATATCTTTGCTAATACAAGCCGTCATTAATTTATTCCTAGATAGAGAGAATATTTAATTTAAAAGTTAATATTTACTTGATTGAATAAAATCTGTTCTCGAACAATTTCAGCTTATTATTTATTCTCTATCTAGGACAACAGCATTTACACTATTATTGTTTTATCAAGTTTAAATAAAGACCCGATTTACACTTAATACTTGAGCTTTTATTCTGTGTAAACACTTGTTCATTAGGTGTTTGCACCAGTATAACTATCAAATAATCTCATTTAAAGCTATTAACAAAAGATATGTTTTTGAGCAAAAAAATGGGGCTTTCGCCCCTGATAGTATTAGCTTATTTGAAAATAACTAGTAAATTAAATAGCTAAATTAATGTTATTTAAAAGATTAAACATTCGATTCAACTCTGCCATAGAAAATCCCACGAACTTTAACTTCTTCTGGTTCTTCTGCACCTAAATCAGTAGCAGAAGGTTGCTCGCTTTCAAATACGCCAGCAATCTCTCCCGTTTCACCATCTATTTTGGTGACATTAAGAGACATTTTGCCCTTACGAGAAACAAACTCTTTGACGTTGGCATTAGAAAACTGAGGATCATCTGCACGTCCAGGTAGAGCAACAGCGTTATCATAACCACTAGCCAGGCTACGTCCTTTAGGATCTAAGAAAACTTGACCACGATAAGAAGGCACATTAAATTCGCCTTCAAAGTCGGTTGAAGTATTGATAGAATCAGCACTAGATACGGTAGTACCTTGAAACTGTTTCATAGTAAAGAGGAAAGGAACTTCTTTACCACCAGGTAGCAAAACCGTAGCTGGTTGGAAATCAAGACCATCTATCTCGGTGAAAGTTAAAGTTCCATCAGAGTTGGGGTCAATTTTGCCTTGGATTTGATCGAGACTAGAAGTATATCTAGTCAATAATTTGCCTTGAATATATTCAGCTTTTTGACGTTTACTAACGGGTTCTTCTTTAACGAAATATTCTCTCGGTTCTAGGCACAAATCGCGAATAGCATAGTTTTTACCTGATTCAATAGCGATAGTCCCACGACTGCTATCGGGTAATTCTAAACAAGTGTTAGCTATTCCAGTATTAACAATATCATCGTAAGTTAATTCGTTTCTGCTTACATTACTAGAATCACTACAGGCTGTTATCACTCCCAAGCATAGTGCCAGGAGGCTAGCAATAATTGTACGGTATCTCATAGTCAACTTCATTTTGTCAATTTTAGATTTAACTGCGGAAGGCAGTCATCGCCGACTCTGTCTTTACAAGGCAGAGTACCGATGACATCGAGCGCGAAAGATGTCGAAAATAGGCTGTTGTTAATAATTTAGCCATTTTTATAGATGCTTTCTACTCTACCAAATAAGGACTACTAAATAATCCGATCGCCCAAAAATCTCACAATATCTCACAATACTGAATTATTTTGCAGACAAGGGCAGTGAAATCGGTTTAATATCGAAGTGAATTGTTTATCAAGTAGACAAGGTTTATTTTTACTGTGTTTGACAGATGACTCAAGATCGAGATATTAATATGAGTTCGGATAATATATTGCAAGACGCAGCCAAAGATATTTGTGCCTTGGCAGCAAAAAATCAAAATGATAGTCTATTTTTATTGTCTTTGTTACGAGATTTAGAACAAATTCATCGTCAAATTAGAGTAAGTTTTTTTGAAAAAGCTCTGCCTCAGACTCGCAACGATCTATATCAGTTTGTCAAAGATATTGAAGAAAAGGGTGGCTGGCCTTACATCGAAAGAATGAGATTAAAAGATTTATTGCAGAATATAGAGCAAAACCAGGACAACTCATCAAAAGAAGTCTAAGTGGGTACGAGATAAGATTGAACTTGGTTTTGTTCCTTTTCCAGTTTCCAAACTATAGAGAAACAGTTAATCTTAAAAGTGTTATTTTAAGTTACTAAATTTTAAATTTTATGGTTTATAAGATTAATCCAATTAAATTTGGGACGGACGGCTGGCGTGGGGTAATTGCTGCTGACTTTACCTTTGAGCGAGTAGCCACCTTAGCACCGATCGCAGCTCAAGTTTTGGCAGATAATTATGGTGATACGGCAAATAATAAAACAGTGATTGTTGGATACGATCGCCGTTTTATGGCAGAAGATTTTGCTAAATTAACCGCAGAATCAATCCAAGCAGCGGGATTTGATGTATTGCTATCTGAATGTTTTGCCCCTACCCCTGCCTTTAGTTGGGCAGCAAAGGCACATAATGCCTTGGGGGCAATTGTGATCACTGCTTCTCATAACCCTGCTGCGTACTTGGGATTGAAAGTTAAAAGTGCTTTTGGTGGTTCTGTGCCGCCAGAAATTACCGAGCAAATTGAAGCCAGGCTAGATGAGTCTTTACCTGAAGCAGAACCAGGAAAACTAGAAATGTTCGATCCTTGGGCTAGCTATTGTCAGGGATTACGGCAGAAAGTAGATATCCCTAAGATCAAAGAGGCGATCGCTTCGGGAAAATTAAAAGTTTATGTAGACGTGATGCACGGTGCAGCAGCAACAGGCTTGGAGCGTTTATTAGGTTGCCCTGTAGAAGAAATAAATAGCGATCGCGATCCTTTATTTGGTGGTGGCGCACCCGAACCTTTACCTAAATATCTGCCTGATTTTTTTCGCGTCATCAAAGAAGGAGTAAAACAATACCCTGATAGTCTCAGGGTTGGCTTAGTATTTGACGGAGATAGCGATCGCATTGCTGGTGCGGATGGGGAAGGGAATTTTCTTAGTTCGCAAGTATTAATCCCTATCTTGATTGAACACCTGGCAGAGCGTAAAGGCTTTACAGGAGAAATTGTCAAAACCGTTAGTGGTTCAGATTTAATTCCTCGTCTGGCTGAATCCTATGGACGCTCTGTATATGAAACCCCCATCGGCTATAAATATATTGGCGACAGAATGATGCACGCTGAAGTGATGATCGGTGGAGAAGAGTCTGGAGGCATTGGCTATGGTACGCACATACCAGAGCGAGATGCTTTATTGTCGGCTCTCTATGTTTTAGAAGCGGTAGTAGAGTCGGGAGAAGATTTAGGTACTATTTACGCTCGACTACAGCAAAAAACTAACTTTACGGCTGTTTACGATCGCATTGATTTACCTCTGGCAAGTATGGAGGTACGAGCTAAACTACTGGAGCGTTTGCAAAACGAAACGCCTCAAAAAGTTGCAGGAATGTCTGTAGTAGATTGTCTAGATGTAGATGGCTATAAATTCAGAATGAGCGACATGACTTGGTTGCTAATCCGCTTTAGTGGTACAGAGCCAGTGCTACGATTATATTGCCAAGCTTCTACTATGCCTGAAGTGCGTAAAGTTTTAGAATGGGCTAGAGATTGGGCTAATTCTTAATCAATGAACAATGAAGAAGCTAATAGTCGCTACGGGAAATCCTGGTAAAGTGCAGGAAATGCAGGAATATTTAACTGGTTTGCCTTGGGAATTGCAGTTAAAACCTGAGTCAATAGATGTAGAAGAAACAGGTAATACATTTATTGCCAATGCTCGCCTCAAAGCCTCAGAGGTGGCAAAAGCTTTGGGAGAATGGGCGATCGCCGATGATTCTGGATTGACAGTAGATGCCCTTGATGGTGCGCCAGGGCTATACTCATCACGCTATGGCAAGACAGACAAAGACAGAATCGATCGTTTGTTAAGGGAATTAGGGGATACAAAGAATAGACAGGCAAAGTTTATCTGTGCAATTGCGATCGCCAGTCCTGATGGCAAGATAGTTTTAGCCACAGAAGGTATCTGTCCAGGGGAAATATTACATTCCTCTCGTGGTAAGGGTGGCTTTGGCTACGATCCTATTTTTTATGTACCTACAAGACAGCAAACTTTTGCCGAAATGCCTGCTGCAACCAAAAGTGAGATCAGTCATCGCGGGGTAGCTTTTGCTCAGTTGATGCCGCACTTACAAAAACTGTCTGATTAAAAGAATGTGGTCTTTTCGCTCACATGTGATAAGGTGTGTGCGTAGCTCATCTAGCTTTTCAAATAAGTCTTGAGAAATATAGCCACGATCCCTGCTACAGCTTGCTGAAAATTACTTTAGTCATTTCTGACGCTGGCTGGCGATCATCTAGATTTCCTGGGGTTAGTTTAAAAGCGAGCAATTTAGCTTTGTGATTAATAATTAAATGAAGCTTAAAACTAACATGTCAACCCATAGAGGTTTTACTCCAAATATTTATGCAGAATAATGACAGACTGTTCGGTTCTCAAGGCAATGATACCCTGCTTGGTGGTGCAGGCAACGATGAAATTTATGGCAACGATGGCAATGATTCCTTGGTTGGTGGCGACGGAAATGACTCTATATGGGATGGTATTGGAGATGATGTCTTAGATGGTGGTAACGGTAACGATCGCTTAGATGCTCACATCGGCAACGATACACTAAGAGGTGGCAACGGCGACGATTTACTTATGGGTGGTGAAGATGTCGCTTGGGAGTCTGGCAAAGATTGGGGTCCTGATAAAGATGTTGTATATGGTGATGCAGGCAACGATACATTATCTGGTGGAGCCGAAGAAGACTTGCTTTATGGCGACTCTGGTGACGATCGGTTGGGAGGAACATCAGGAAACGATACGTTATTTGGCGATCAGGGTATGGACGATCTTTACGGTGGCGTAGGAGATGATCTTATATTTGGAGGTGCTGATAACGATCAATTGTGGGGTAACGAAGGTAACGATAAAATGTCAGGAGATAGTGGTAATGACTATTTGCTCGGTGCAGACGGCAATGACATCCTTACTGGTAGCAGTGGCAATGATACATTAGATGGAGGTTCAGGCTCTGATATCTATGTATTAGAACAAAATAGCGGTAGCGATCTTCTAAATGGTTTCAAAGATGGCGTAGATCTTTTGGGTTTATCTGGAGGATTAAGCTTTAGTGACTTAGATTTTGTCAAAATAGGATACACTGGCAAAACCGAAATACTAAAAGATGGAGAGCTTTTAGCCACATTATTTGGTATTGATCCTAACTTGATCGCTCAAAGTGATTTCGTAACAGGTAAGTTTTGATAAAAATTTATAGAACTAACAAGAAACACCAGACGTAACAATTTACGTCCCATTGCTTTAAATAAATCTTCTAAGATTTTTGATTGACTTTTCTCTAGATTGCCCAGAACTTTTTTCACAGTACTGATATAGTTCCCCGTTCCTTTCTTGGTTTCGCGGAGCTTATCGATCTCTTGAGCAAGACGATATTGAGTCCATCCAAGTGATTCAAGCCTGTTTGGCAAAACTTGGGAATCCATTATTATTCATTTAAACTGCATATTCAGAAATCTCTTACATCCTGCACTCAAACCCCTACACCTAACTACAACAAGCAAGTCATATGCGTGCCAGCTTATGACTTGCTACTATGACAACAATTTACTTTTTTGTGGTGATTAAGTATCAATAGATAAACAGCCAGCCGTAACCCAAAAAAGCGATCGCCCATAATCCTCCATAAATGTAACCAAGTCTTTTTTTATAGGCACTAGACTCGGTTTTTTTAATTGCCAAATGAATTGTTAGGGCAACTGGAGTTAGCCAAAATAAAACAGAAAAAACGGTAATTAAATTATTTTCCATCATTGACTAAACTCTCGAAAGTGAATATTTGCAGTTCAACAGTTAATTAATTGCAGCAGGAAAAACAAAAGACCAAGTAGAGTAAATAAAAATCGCTACTGCCAATGCTGCCAATAAAGCTTCAATCACATTACCAATAATTGAAGCGACGACAATTCCTGTACTAGCTTTAAAAGCTTGTTTGATGCGCTGATCTGATTCAAGGTTGCTACGATACAGATATTCACCGATAAATGCCCCTAATACTGCACCGACTAAAACACCAATTAAAGGACCGCCAATGGGTAAGGCGGGTAATAAACCTACAAATCCCAACACCATACCTGCGATCGCGCCATACTGACTCCATTTGCTTGCCCCAGACTGCTTTGCCCCAAAGTACAATGCCAAATATTCTACTATCGCACTAAGAATTAAGACGGTGAAAATTAGAATCATTGGCCAGCCAATACCCGCAAAACCAGTGGCGATACTCCAAGCCAAAATAGCGAGTAAAATAATGCTGCTACCAGGAAGTCCAGGAATAATTGCCCCAATTACTCCTATTGTCATTACTGCTAAGACAATCCAATAAATAGTAGTTATATCCATAAGTTAGTTATTAGTTATTAGTAAAAAAGATAGAAGACATTAAGCTCTAAATCCGAGGTGCTACTACTTGAGCAAAGCGATCTTTATCTTCTTCCAAACCGCCAGGAATACCATTAGGATATTCTTGGTTGATAATGGTTTGTAGCTGTGCAATACGATTACCAGGATTGGGATGAGTACTCATGAACTCTGGTTGTTCTCCTACATCATCTCTGGCAGAATTAAGGATTTTCATTAACTCCAGCATACCGACAGGACTGTAGCCAGCCTCGGTCATAAATTCCAATCCTAGGCGATCGCTTTCAAGCTCATCTTCTCTACCATACTTAAGATTGACCATTTGATTAACCGCTTGTGCCAAAATAGCTGCCTGTCTACCATTTTCAGGGCGATCGCTGGCAGCAATGCCCACGGCATTGACCAAGGCACTACCTAACTGTTGTTTAGCTAAATGTTCTGCACCATGTCTACCAATTACATGACCTACCTCATGACCCAAAACCCCTGCAAGCTGTGCCTCAGAATCTAGTTTACTTAATAAAGCTGCGGTCAGAAATACTTGTCCTCCAGGAAGTGCAAAAGCATTAATGGTTTGCGAATCTCGGAGTAAATAAAACTCAAAAGGATAGACTGAATTTTTGGCTGCCGAACCTTCTACTACCAGATTTCCCACGTGGTCTACATAGTCTTGTAAAACTTGGTCGGGATACAAATTACCGTATTGGGCAGTCATTTGGGGGGCAGACTGACGACCAATGATTACTTCTTGCTGTGGTGAAAGCTGAACTCTTTGTTTTTCTCCCGTGATCGGATTTTCACTAACATTGGTAAAATAGTTAAACATCCCAAAGACAGCGAAGATTGCGCCAATAGCTAAACGTATTAGTAATCTACTCACTCTCTATTCTTACTCCGATTTAATATTGAGAAGAATATTATCACGGCTATATTTAATTCTTGATTGTCTTATGCTTCCTTAATCTAAAGAGCTACAATTCTTAAGATTTAAATAAACTATTTTGCTTCCTGGTACTTATAAGCTGATGTGCATTTGAATTGCATATTGTTTGATTGGGAAATGAACCGTCAAACTTTCGCCCTATCTCCCTCATTTCCCCAATTTCCTATAAACTTCAACAGGTAATTCGCGCACAGTTGCGGAAGTGTGCCTTACTCTTGCTAGGTCAGCTTTCCGATGTTGAACCCTTTAAGGGGTCGCTCATCAAACTAAATACTTCACAGCCGATCAGGCTTCAAAAACTACCTTGAGATTGCCTCGTTTTTTTGCTACTCGACAAGCAGTAGTGCCTCCAGAACGCTCAAACTCCAAATCGATAACCGTCGAACCCACCCGCAGATTTTCTAGGGAAAGATTATTAATCGATTCTGGCAAAATCGGATCGATAACCCGCACACAATTACTAGCAGCATCGGGGACGATATTAATTGCTACTTGCAACAATTGAAATAGCGTACCCGTTGCCCAGGCTTGGGGGGAACAAGCTACGGGATAGCGCACGGGACTATTTTCAGGAGTGCGTTCGTAACCACAGAATAGTTCTGGGGGACGATGATAGGCTTGCTGTAAAGTCATATCAAAGATACCTTGAGCGACTTCTAGAGTTTGCTCTACTAACCCAAGCGATCGCAGCCCCAAAGCAATAATACTATTGTCGTGAGGCCATACCGAACCAACATGATAGCCCATGGGATTGTAGGCAGGAGAAGAACTGCTGAGGGTGCGAATGCCCCAACCGTTAAACATATCGGGCGCACACAATCTTTCGGCAACGTTAGTGGCTTTTTCTGGCTGTAAAATATCCATTGCTAAACAGTGACCAGGGTTAGAAGTAATACTATTTACAGGTTTCCCCTCGCCATCTAAAGCTAAGGCACAATAATCCAGGTCGTTTAGCCAAAAGTCTTTATTAAAGCGACTTTTTAGTTCCAAGGCATCTCTATACCATCGTTCGGCAAGGTCGAGTCTCTGCATCAATCTAGCGATCGCGCTGAGGCGCATTTTAGCGCTATAAACGTATCCTTGTACTTCACAAAGAGTAATCGCCCCCGTTGCCAAATTTCCTTCCCGATCAACGATGCAGTCTCCCGAATCTTTCCAGCCTTGATTGAGCAGACCCCCAGAAGAAATACGTTCGTAGCTTAAATAACCTGTCGCTTTACAGTTGCGATCGATCCAATCCATTGCCGCCAAAGCATTCTCCCATAACTGCCCTAGGGTATGGCGATCGCCCGTCCAGGCGTAGTATTCAGCGTAGAGAATCAACCATAAAGGAGTCGCATCCACCGTACCGTAATAAGGAGTATGAGGTATTTCCCCACAGCGAGCCATTTCTCCAAAACGTAGTTCGTGGAGAATTTTCCCTGGTGATTCTTCGCGCCAATCATTGTTAGTTTTACCTTGATATTGAGCCAGAATAGTCAGGGTATCCTTAGCAATTTGCGGGTCGAGTATCAGAGTTTGCCAAGCAGCAATAATTGAATCTCTGCCAAATAAAGTCGAAAACCAGGGAATACCTGCCGATAAAGCTTTTTTATCCTCAAAACTTTGGCGCAGCAAATAAATATCCCTTTCTGCCCTTTCAATAAGTCGATTGAAGATATTGCTATCAGAGCGAATAGTCGTTACCTGTTGCTGCCACTGGTCTAATTCCATCGATTCGGATGCTTTTGCCTGTACCAAAGTCATCGGCGTTGCTACTTTGGAAATGGGACGGCGATCGCTAAATAACTGTATTCGATAGCCCAAGCAAGTGGTTTGATGGGATTCTAATTGCAGTTGCCACACCGCAGTATGACCTTTACAGTAGTCAGGGCGATGTTCAGAAAACTGAATGCGCGATTCCATCACTGCTCCATCTAAACCTTGATATGCCACAACTATTTCTTTGGGAGCTTCTATGGGTTCTAACTCCTTGGTTTCACCATTCTCTGTCACGAGATGGAGCATCTTACCTCTTTCTTGACGCTCTCGTCCCCGTACTTCAAACAAATCGACAAAATCAGCATCAAAACTAAGGCTGATTTCAAAATTAACGGTGCTAGTAAGGTAATTAGTAATAGTTAATTCTTCAAATAATCCGCCATTGATAGCAATTTCTCGCTCAATTCCGATAGTTTCTGCGCCGATACCTTTTTCTTCTAAATAGGGATTAGCACAAAGAGCGGAAATGGCAAAGCCTCGACGGGCATTACTACTTAGTAGAATAGGTAACTGCCCTTCAATTTGTAATTCTAGACGACTTAAAAAACGTGTATCTCGGCAAAACAAACCCAGAGTATTGCTTTCTTGCCCTGGCAGACATCCAGGAACGTTGCCCAAAGTATCAGTAACTAAAAATATATCGTCATCTTTGAGAGTTAAAGTAGGAATCCTTGGTTCGTTTTTGACACAGGGCCATTGAGGAATAGGTACTGTTTCGGTGGAGACAAAAGTTTTGCCGTCAAGTTTGAGAGTTTTTGTCATAGTTAATTTAATAGTTACTAAATAATTATTCTATTTAAGTAGCCTTAGCGATCGCCCGATTATGATCTAGATTAAGATGTAATAGTTTAAGCAGACAGGCGATTTATATCTATAACCAGATTGCGAGAATGTGCATTGCTGGCGAACTTATGGGCTGCAAGTTGATGATAAACTGTTTCATAGCCATCCACCATACGGGCAACACTAAAATTAGCCATAACTCGATCGCGACAGGCACGACGGTCAATTTCCCCAAGACGATCGAGGGCTGCTAGACATTCATCTACGTTATGGCACAAAAAGCCCGTTTTGCCAGCTTCAATAACTTCTTTGGTTGAACCCATAGCCATTGCAATTACAGGCGTACCCACTACCATTGATTCTGCCATTACCAAACCAAAAGGTTCAGACCAGGTAATCGGGAATAAAGTTGCTACTGCACCCCCCAATAATTCACATTTTTGCTGATGGTTAAATTCACCCAGAAATTCGATTTGTTTACCATCAATATGAGGCTTGATCTGTTCTGCAAAAAATTCTCGGTCAACAGGGTCTACTTTACCCGCCATTTTTAGATGCCAACCAGATTTTTTAGCTATTTCAATTGCCAGGTGAGTCCCTTTTTCTGGAGCCATCCGACCCAGAAAAGCTAAATAGGAGGAACTATTTGGCTGAGGATAGAAAGGAAAAATGCTTGTGTCAATACCATTATAAACTGTAGCAACATAATTTAAGCCCAAATCGTTACGTCTTTGGGAATCGGAGATGCTAATAAACTTTTGTTGGCGTGCATTACGCCATAGTGGTTCTAGCTCGGCAGGAATAATACCGTGAACTGTATGTAATGTTGGCGTTTTGACCAAGTTAGCATAAGCAAATGCCTCTGGATTAACGTGAGAGTGAATTAAGTCAAATTCTGAAGCTCGTTCAAAAACTTGATTCAGTTGCAAAGTGTGATATGTTTCTGCTTCTTTACCCTCTACTCCCAAGGCGCGCAGGGCGCGATCGCAACCTGATTCTAATTTAGCTAAAGTTTGAGAGTCTCCCGTAGCAAACAAGGTTACTTCATGTCCTCGCCGTACCAATTCATCCGTAAGTAAGCTGACTACCAATTCCGTACCACCATAGGCAAGTGGGGGTACTCGTTCCCATAAAGGTGCAATCTGAGCAATTCTCATCTTCAATCCTCCTAAGAATTTGTCATGCAAATTAGAGGTGTTTAAAAATACTGACTAGTAAACTACAGACAACCAGTTTAATTAAAGTTAATAAGTCAGTAATCAACTTAAATTTAATTTACACTTATTCAAAATAGCAATACATCTAAAGGTAGAACTTTAGCTGTGTAAAAAAAACGTGCAGAATCGTTTCTAAGGTGAAATAAAATACAAGGATTTAGATCCTGTAGACGAACTAATTAAACAGAGAATACAAGAATTTATCGCTTATTTAAGCCAAGAAACAGAGAAATACGATATTTATCACTCTCAAGACTGTATTAGTGCTAATGCTTTGAAAGTCTTACGAGACAAGCAATTGCCTCTGGACTACCGATAATCATCTCCAATATCCCTTGCTTTACCGAATTTCTTGAGGATAAATCAGCCTTACTTGTAAATCCCGACTCAAGTAAAAATATTGAGATCGCCATGCTTGATAGATTAAATAAAAACCTCGCTCAAAAACTAATCGACAACAGCGCAGATATCCCCTCTCAATACTCCTGGCAAAAATATGCCCAAATGCACCTAAAGCATTACACCAAAACTATTACAAAATCATTAACCTTCTTACTTTTTACTTCTTTAAACCATGCCTGAAATCAACTTTGAAATTCAATGGACAGACGGCACACAACAAAGCTGTTATTCTCCTAAGGCAGAGATTGAATATAATTAACTTCTTCTTGCCAATAGGAAGGGAGGCTATTCCAAGGATCGCCATCACTATTTGTAGAGCTATCATCTGTAATGTAAATATAGCCAAAGTTACGCTCGACAGCCCGATCAATGTAGCTTTTCATGCTGGCAGCATCAGGTACAGAATGAATCAAGCTGGCAAAATGGTTGCTGTTATTTTGGCTTACATAAGATAGTGCTTTGTATCCTGTCCAAGCTTGAGAAAAATCTTCAAAGATCACTGCTGTATCTGCTGCTGGACGAGTTAGGTAAGCTGGGTCGGTATGCGTACCTGGGTTAATTACTACTTGGTTTTGGTCGCCTTTAGCTTTAATATAGCGATAAATCTGTTGATAATAATTAATTTGCTGGACATTACTGGCACTTTCATCTAAAAAAATTCCTTTAACGCCAAAATGAGCGTAGTAAAGGTTGATGTCTTTTTTGACTTCCGCCAGAGGGCGATCGCCATATTTGGTATAGACATAACCCAAAATGGTAATATTTGCCTGTTCTAGATCTTTTAAACCTCTGACATAATCTCGGTTAGGCGGATTACCATCAGGACCATTATTAGGGTTAATAATCGCCACAATTGGCACTTGCTTGGCTGCTGAGGTCACTTTTGACCAAACATAATTTTTTGGCTCATACCAGTTAGGGTAAATATAAAGTGGCAGTAAAATTTTCAATGAGCTATCTTTTGCAGCTTGAGATTTACAGGATAACACCAGAAAAACAACCACAATAGCAATTAAAAGCTGGCTTGATTTGGATTTGCTCTGGTTAAATAACAATTTCATAGATTATCAGGATAGGCAATAATTTTTTACACACTTAATTAAGATGAGGTTATATCTCAGTCTGTAATGTCTGCTTCAGCAAGCCCTAATTAATATCCTCCTAAGTAATAAGCATAATCAGGGTTATAGATCGCCTGGAGAATCTTACGTCGAGAAAGCAAGAGAAAGACAGTTGAACCAATGACCAAACCAAGTACTGCCCATTCTGGCGCGATCGCATTGGCGGCAATATAGCCTACGACCAAGTTAACAATGAGGCTGGGAAACAGTGTAGCAATGGCAGCAGAGGCAATATTTAAATTAAATAAAATTACTGCATTTAATAAACTCAATACTAATAAAAAATATCCTAAGCAACCCGTCAAAGTTAAAGCAGGATTAACAGTTGCCCAAGGTTTGGGAGTAAGGATACCAACGGTAAAGTAAACCAGTAAGACAAAGAAAAGTAAAATAACAGCAATTAATAATAAATAAATACGGTTTAGTTGCTTAGATAAAGTAGCCATGTTTTCAAATGTCCTTACCTTTGCCTGTTTGTACCAATAGCTAATCATCTTGTAAGCCAAATATTCACTCAGTGGTACAGCTAATAGAAAATTGAGTAAAGCCAAGTCCATTGCTCGTTGATAGGCAGAATCAATGGCGAAAATTAGCCCCGAAGCAGCATCTACTGACCATCCTGCCACCAGGCGATCTGCGAAAATAAAGCAGAAATAAACGATTCCATAACAGAAAAAAGGAGCAAGTAAATAAATAGTTGCACTGAGGTTGGGTAATTCGACTTCTCTATCGGCAGGATAGGCAAACTGTTGTTGCTTAAATAAGATCGTAACGGCGATCGCCAAAAGAATTAGAGTCAAAAAGATGGCAATAATTTGCGCCTCTAATGCGCCCATGCCTAACTGAAACTTGATACCCCAAAATAATGCGGTTAAGCCAATTAAGGTTAAGGGCGTACCCCAAATTGAGAGTAAAGAAAGGATAGATAACAACATCCAAAGCAAACTTAAGACTAAATAATAGCTAGTTCCTAAAACCAGATATTCATCGGCAAACAAACCGCGATAGAAACCAAACCAAATGCTGATTACAGCTAATATAAAGCTAGTGAGCATTCCCAAGCCCAAAAGAGAAAGACAGACTTTTCTTGCCTGTTGAGGTAAGCCTAAACCGAGATAAAATTCGCCTCTTCGAGCGATCGCCTGCACAAATCCGCCACTGGTAATTAGACTCGCCAAAGTAGCCAAGGTAAACAAAGCAGCTAATTGAGGCGGAATAAATTTCCAGGTATCCCCAGACTCTACATTACCCAAGACCAAAAGAGAGATCAAAGGAATAGCATAAACAAAGCTACGGGAGAACTGTTTGACGAAGGCATATAGTTCTGTGGTTATCTTGGCTTTACCACTAGAAGTTGGCGGAGTTTTCGGTTTTAAGCCAGGGGGATTATTACGCTCAAAAATATACTGCCCAATTTCTAGAACATCGGCAAAGCCAAAAAATTCTTCTTCAATAATGCGATCCGTGTAGCCCAAAGATTCAACAATCGCCATGGTTTGCCAATGATCGACTAGCCTGGAACTGACGGTTTCTACCTGTGCGATTAATTCTAAAAGTTTTTGTTCAGGGGACATAATTATATGTCGTAGGGGCGATTCGTGAATCGCCCCTACATCAGTAATTTGTAATAAGTATCTAAATGTTCAGCTAAAAATGTTTTTTGCGTAAATAATTTTAGTGAACGATCCAAAGCCCGTTTGCCGTATCGCGATCGCTCTTCAGGAGACAGAAGTAATAGCTTCAAGATTGCTTCTGCCATTTGTTCTGGGCGATTTGCCCGCACCATCAAGCCCGTATCGGCGATCGCTTCTCTGACTCCGCCTACATCCGTAGAGACGATAGTTGCCCCCGAAAGCATAGCCTCGATAATGGCGAAAGGAAAGCCTTCAGAAATACTAGAAGAAACGACTACATCCGCCTCACTATATGCCCGCCAGGGTTCACTAGTAAAACCAGCAAAGTTAATGGTTTCCTCCAGGTTGTGTTTACGCACAAGTTCTTGACATTGGGCAAAATAGTTTTCGTCACTAGCTTTACCATAGAAGCGAAATTCTACATCAGGGATCTTATTCCGCACCGTTACCGCAGCTTGAATTAAGTCTAGTTGACCTTTAAGAGGAAAGATTAAGCCCATGTTCATTACTTGAGGGCGTGCTTTTTTGATTGGGGGCGTAGGGTGAAATTTCTCTGGATCTGCACCGTTGTAAATGACCCTGATCTTCTCAGGCGACACGCCCCACCAGCGTTCCCAACGGGCATTATATTCACAGACGGGGGCAACAAGATCGGCAAAGTGAAAGTTAAGTTTAACTACCGCACCCATTAAACGATATAAAAACTTACGCACAAACAAAGAGGGAATGCTTTGATTGAGGTTGAGATATTGTTCTCGAATATTAATCCCGTGTTCGGTGAGTAAATAGGGAGTTCCTCGTTGAAGTTTAGCAATGACGCAGGGTAGTCCACAAAAAGCTGCTGCCGAAGAATGGGTAATGTCGGTTTCGGGGACAGGTACATGGATAGTAATTAAAAATCGATATAGTAAGCGCATGGCTTCAGTTAATTCAGCCACAGTAACCCCTTCTAATTCTGACTGCTGACAATAATCCCATACCAAATGTTTAAAGCTTGACCATACCAAAGCTGAGTTGATAATTTGATGATAGTCATAGCGTAGAAAGTATTCGTGGATCGATAGAAGTATTAAACCTAGTGATTCTGCCTCTACCTCAGTAAGTAGTACTATACGTAAAAAAGATTCCCACAGAGGCACAAATTTAGTTTGAATCAGATTAATAGTAACTGCTTTCTTGCTTTTGAGTGCCTCAGAAAAAGGCGATCGCCAGCTATATTCAACAGGATCTTCTGTTCCCCAAAGCGGGATTTTAAAAACTTCTAAAACATTGGCAGATAAATCATAGTGTTGTTTCTGATAAGGATTAGCCACAACAGCCAGCAGCTTAAAATCTATTTCTGGTAGCTGTTGAGTTAAAACATGACACCAAGTACTGACTCCTCCTTTGGCAAAAGGATAAGTTCCCTCCGTTGTCAGCAGCACACAAGGTCTAGCCAATTTTAATTACCTCCAACAATTTCTGGAGCAAAAATTGGACTTGAGCTAATTGACCAACAATTAAAGAGCAAGTTGCTTTAGCAAATTCCACTTCCACTAAGTAATTCCAGTCTTTGTCTGGTATAGGATTCACAGTTGCGATCTTACCCGCAAATTTCTGTGCCGTCACTCCTTCTTCTTGTCCCTACTTTTTTTAAAGATCGCGACTGTTGCTATAAGGACATGACTATACATTAAGGATTTAACCCCCCAAGTCCCCAACGGTGCGCATTCCCTTGCGCCTGACGGCGACGCGGGGTCGCACCGCAAGTCCCTAACTTTTCACAGATCAATGAGTACGTAAAATCAGTTAAATTAATCCGCTGCTAGGGGGTTTAAAAGATTCTCCAGAACTTTTATTCTTAGAAGGATTAAATTTGACGGACTTGGAAGAAAAAATGTTTTTCTGTCTAACAATATTTTGATAGGAACTAGAGACAGACTTGAGCCAAGATATACGCGAAGGAATAGGAGCGCGAGCAGGTTTTAATCCTTGAAGCACGTCTGATAGCTGCAAACCTTCTAAAGGCTTGGCTTCCTTGATTTTGTGCCACACTGAGCGAGACATCAATAAAGTATGCTCGACAGAAATTGCGCCTATTTTATTAAAGTATTCTTCTCTTTCTGGTTGATAGTCAGCAGAGACTATTTCTAACGGTTGAGCATAAAACTGGTTTTCAGAAGCCAAACCC
>JBBSPC010000040.1:0-33524 GCA_038259125.1 Chroococcales cyanobacterium
AATCTACCAACTCGATTTCTAACTCCAGCAGCCTGATAACCAGTTACCTCGATGCGATATACTGTGCCATTTGCTCCTGCGCCAACTCCCTGACGGGTACGAGCAGACAAAGGTGGTTCGCGGAAAGACCAACCATCGCCAGCAGCACCACCAGAAGGAGGAACTATCGTTATAGGAGTGCCTTGAATAACATTTTTGTTAAGTAGAGGGCTTTTCCCTGCCAAACTGCCTTTAAAGTCACTAGAGGAAGCACCACGAGCTAAAGCAAACATATGAGTAAATTCCACCATAGTTTGACCAGGACGACTCTTATATCCTCGATAAAAAGGAACGAAGTTTTCTCCAAAAGCTGATTGATATTCATCGCTATCAAGATAAGAATCAACTTCTGCTTCCCAACCGCCTTCATCTAGAATGGCACTGTGAGCCTTCATTTCGTCATAGCCATTAGGCGCACGACCCAGAAAATGTTTGAAGTTTAGTTCAATAAAGCGATAACGAGGGCAAGTTGCAAAAAAACGAGAAAAGTAAGCTTCAGATTTACCAATTTCTCTCACGAATTCCCGCACGCTCAATTGTCCAAGTTTAAATTGAGATTCAGGAACTGTTGCTCGTTCGCTCTCCATAATGTAAGCGTTGCCTAGTACCTGTCTGTAGACAGCACGAATAATGCTTTCTACTTCTTCTTCTGAACGACCTGGTACGTATTCAAAAGGTGCGGTATCTTCAAATAAGCCGACACCTAATTCGGATGCTGGTCCAAAAGTCATTTAATAAATCTCCCTAATTAGGAATTAATTTTTCACGGGATGTAAAATCAGAGTTGTCGAGCATAGTCAGAGATTACTCCGCCACGTCCGACATAAACGCTTGGGGAGACCCCATAAACGGGCGAACGCAGGTGGGGGTTAAACCCTTTGCGTGACCGTTGGTCAAATCTGCTCGTTAAACTACTGATATTGATCTACAGCCGTTTTAGAATGAGCTTTATGTAAATATAAAAACTCGACAAGTAAAGCTTTTTATTGAGTAAAAATACTTCTATAGTTTACTTATTACTTGTCACTGCTTATTTTCTTGATTGAGAGAAAATAAACTCTAAGCTAGCAATTTAACTAGTAGCAAAAGCAAAGTAGCAAGATATCAAAAATTATTATTTTGATGTTTTACTGCCCTACAGTTACTAAGGTTGCCGCCAGCTAATCAATTTAATTACAAATATTTCGAGTAAAGTACTTCTGGTTAAGAAGAAATTTTGACTCTCATATTGATGCACTGTTTTAATTAAGTGCAGTGCTTGTTAAAAAGGTGTTTTATCTAGCGTCTAGACGAAACATAAATTGATTCGTAACACCTAAGATAAATGAATGATAACTTGACCAACGGTCAGGCAAGCCCCGTCGTTTTACGGCGGGGAACCTGACCTTATTTAGGAACAAAGCAGCCATTCACAGTCTATTTATACAATGGTGTCAGAACGGTTCTGATCAAGTTTTGTAAAACTTAATGAGAATATGATTAACAATTGTTGCATACTCGTGCTTTAAACTAAGAACATTGACGAAAAAACTAGTTCAAACTTTCTAAAGTTTAATGAAACTTAACCACAGAGTACCTTTTCAAAGCTGATTTATATGTAAAAAAATATTACGCACTTCAGATAAGAAATAAAGATATCCAAACACAAAATTAGCTTTAAATTTTTTGTTCTACCCCAAAACCGACTAAAAGAACATTTTCTAAAGGTTGTCCTGCAAGAGGTTTGGCATAGTTCAGAATTTTACGAATCCGCATTTTAGGATTAGTCAGAGTGATAGAATCAACCGAAACTACACGGGTATAGTTGGTAGTCATTAATAATTCTCTGGTGCTGGAGTCAAAACGAAAATGAGAAATAATTGGTCTAGCTTCTTCGTAAGCGCGATCGCGTAAATAATCCCCCTCTAGTATTGCACCAGCTTCTGATTTAGGCACAAACATTAGATTAAGGTTTTGTCTTACTTCTTCTCCTTTCTCGGAGATGGTATAAAACCCCAGGTTAAAGCCAGGAAGTTGCTCAAGATGATCTAGCTTGTCGTAAGCGTTATCAGCTAAGACCTTTGATTTTTGCTCGTTGCTTAGAGGCTGAATCTCAAAAGTAGTTTGCGATCGCTCTATTTCCTTGTGAGTCAGATAATGATAAGTGCGATCGGATTGCCAATTGCCAACGCAATCATCGAAAAATTGTTCAAATACAGCAGTGTTCATAGGTAACTAAATATTATTGATTCAAGAATTCAATTTTAAAAATGCCGTCGCTAGGTTTAGAAGCGATCATTTGTTCCCAGGCTATTTCCTGAAGAAAGACATCAGCTTGTGCTGTTTCCACTACATCTACTCCCCATTCTCCTGGATATAGAGAAGTTGTTGACATACCTGAAGCTGGAGTCGTTTTTTTGCCACCTAAGATCAAAGTATCGGTAGTGATTGATTCTGTTTGGCTTTTTCTTTTACCGGTCAAAATATCACCACACATCTGCCCAATCTCTTTCGGCTCAAATTCTTCTGTAGGAAAAAGAATTTCTACAACCCAGTGAGGATTTTCTATTAGGCTACAGGTAATATTATCTTTTGCTTTTAGTCCATCGATAAATACTTGAGCAAACTCCTCTTGATTAAAAGCAGGAAGTTCATTGTTGCGTAGATTGAAGTTGTGCGAGAGTAGCATTCTCCCAGTTGATTGATCGCTCACGACGTTAAATTTATATTTATATTAAAAGACTATTTATAAACATACTAGAGTCTCTGCAACAATCTTTATTTGTCTTTAGTCAGGTATTTCTTAAAATGTTTTTGATAGGACGCGATCACCTAGATTAAAATGACCGAAGATCGTAAGCACCGCCTCGTTCTAAAGCTTTCTGGTAAGCTGGTCGAGCGTGGATGCGCTTTAAAAAATCCATAAGCTGCGGACGACTCTCATCTAAATCAGCGTAAGCAGAGGCAGCCTCCAAAGGAAAGCTCAACTGAATATCGGCTGCGGTAAACTCATCGCTAACAAACCAAGTACTCTTTTTGAGTTCTGCTTCTAAGTAATCTAAATTTTGTTTAATTTGAGGTTCAATAAATGTCTTTTTAACTTCTCCTGTAATGATTCTGGCAATTGGGCTTAAGAAGAAAGGTGTTTTTTGATCTATTTGGTTAAAGACAAGCTGCATCACTAATGGTGGCATCGCCGATCCTTCTGCATAGTGCAGCCAATAAGTATAGCGTAAGCGATCTGGACTTCCAGGTGCAGGAGCTAGCCGTCCATCGCCATAGCGTTCGACTAAATACTCAATAATCGCCCCAGATTCGGCTAAGGTTAACTCTCCATCGGTAATAACAGGAGATTTACCAAGTGGATGAACCTCTCGCAATGAATCAGGTGCCAGCATGGTTTCACGATTGCGCTCATAACGCTTGACTTCGTATTCTAAACCGAGTTCTTCTAAAAGCCAAAGTATGCGCTGAGAACGAGAGTTATTTAAATGATGAACGGTGATAGTCAAATTATTTCTTGGAGTTATTTGTTTGGGTTTATACCTATATAACTGTAGTGAACTACCGTCGAATTCTTTATCTAACTATGGTTAGGTATTCCCCAGATTTTAATTTGGCGATCGATTCAAATAAACGGAATTATAGGCACTTCGATTTTAGACTTTATTTTGTAAAACCGTTATCTTACCCTGTAAGAGAAAGCATTCTCAATCAGATAGTTGAGTCAGAGATCTAGTTATACTGCTTAAGCAATTTAGTCGCCTCAGCAGCAGGTACTGGTTTACTATACAAATAACCTTGAATATATTCACAGCCGAGATTTTTGAGTAAATCCCGCACTTCTTCTGTTTCTACTCCTTCAGCAACCACCTTGAGATTTAAGGCTTGTCCGAGGGTAATTACAGCATTAACAACAGCCAGATTCTGAGAATTGGGCTGTAGATCTCTAACAAAAGAACGATCTATTTTTAGAGTATGAAAAGGAAATTGTTGGAGATAGCCTAATGAAGAATAGCCAGTTCCAAAATCATCCATCGACAAAGAAATTCCCAGATTATTCAGTTCATTAAGAATAATTTTAGCATAGTCGGTATTTTGCATGGTTATGCTTTCAGTTATTTCTAACTCTAAATAGTCTGATTGTAATTGAGCTTGCTCTAAGATACTAGCAATAGTAGATACTAAATTTGGTTGTTGAAACTGACGCACGGACAAATTAACCGATATTTTAATCGGCTGTAATCCCATATTTTGCCAAGCTTTATTTTGAGCGCAAGCAGTCTGAAGTATCCATTCACCAATGGGTATAATCGAGCCATTTGCTTCAGCTAAAGGAATAAAAATATAGGGTGCTATTGAACCTAGTTGCAAATTTTGCCAGCGTAAAAGAGCTTCCATCTTCACAATTTTACCTGTTACCAAATTGACAATAGGTTGATAGTAAAGGATAAATTCCTCTTTTTTTAGAGCCGAATGCAGTAAATCTTCTAAAATTAATAATTCATGAGCTTGAGAAGAGAAAGTAGAATCGTAATATTGATAGTTATGTCTGTTAAGTTGTTGAGCTTTAGATAAAGCTGCATCAGCATTTTTAAGTAGAGTTTCCGTATCTGTGCCGTGTTCGGGATAAATAGCAATACCAATAGCAGTAGTAATAACGTGAATGGTTCTATTTTCTAAGCTAAAAGGAGATTTTAAAGCCGTTAAAATTTGATTGGCGATCTCGCTAACTTCATCTCGATGGTGGACTTTGGGTAGCAGCAAAGTAAACTCATCGTTTCCCCAACGAGCAATAATATCTTCTCTTCGGACACACTCTTTAAGTCTTTGTACTACTTGTTGTAACAAGCGATCGCCTGCTTGATGACCTAAAGTATCATTGATTACTTTAAATCGCTCTAGGTCTACAAACATAACTGCCAATAGATGAGAATTCTGTTCAGCTTTAGTTATGGCTTCAGATATTTGGCAGGTTAAAATACGCCGTTTGGGTAATTCGGTTAAAGTATCGTGGACTGCTTTATGTTTAGCGAGCGCTTTTTCTTGTTCTCTGATGGTAACATCTCGAAATCCCCAAACTTTACCAACAATTTTTCCCTCTAATTTTTGAGTTTGAAAAAAAGATTCTAAGATTGTGCCATTATTTAATTTTAAAAAATCGTTTTCTAAGGAATTAAATTGAGATTTTTGCTGGATTGAATCAAAAGTGATAGGTTCGGCAAGACTGCGTGAAATTAAATCTAAAATATGTTTGCTATCTCCTGTGATTGAATCAGGATTAATCTGCCAAAGAGCAGCAAACTTTTGATTAAAAATAATTACTTCACCTTGATTATCTAAAACTAAAATACCGTCACCAGCAGCTTCAAAAACTGCTAACAATAACTTGAAAGATTTAGATACTTTCTGATTACTTTGCTCTAATAACTTGTTAGTTTGCTTTAAAACAATATTTTGTTCTGCTAACTGTTGTTCCTGTCCATAACGCCTTAAAGCTTCTTTGACAGTTAAAATTAAATCAGTTTCATCCCAAGGTTTAGCAATATAACGATAAAGAGCCGCAGCATTAACTATGTTGCCTACAGAATCAGCACCAGCTTGACCTGTCAGAAGGATTTTCAGAGTTTTGGGATAATCAGCATGAAGTAGGATTAAAAATTCATCTCCTGACATTCCAGGCATCATCTGATCGGAAATCACCAAAGCAACAGCTGTTCCTTCTGCTTCTAATTCAACACAAAGAGAAAGTGCTTCTCTACCGCTAGAAGCTAATTCAAGCTCGTAATCTTTACCAAGACTACGTTTTAATTGATTTCCTAAACTCTTGAGAATAATTTCCTCGTCATCAACACAAATAATTGCGACTCTATTCATTTTATTAATACTTTTATGTATATAATCCAGGGATTAACTAGCCAATTAACTTAAATTAATTGCAGTAGTGATAATTTGGGTCAATTCTGATTCTGTCCAAGGTTTATGTAAACAAGCATGAAGATTTGCTTCTTGTTTGGCTCTATCAATAGCAGTTTCATAAGCTTGCCCTGTTAACATAACCTTGGTAACTTTTGGAAAGCGTTGATGAACTTGAATTAGAAATTCATCTCCTTTTGTACCTGGCATCAGCCAATCAGAGACAATCACAATCAACTCAATTCCATCAGCATTTAACTCTTCAATTATTTCCCAGGCTTCTTCGGCACTTTCAGCGACTTCATAAATAAATTGATCGCCAAATGTACGTTTGAGTTGTTTCTTTAGACTGTCTAGGATGGAAACTTCATCATCAACACAGACAATTGCAGATTTAGACATGATTTCTGTTAGTTATTAATCGCTAATTGTTGATTATTCATCAATAAGTGGTAGCCAAGTGCTGAATCTAGTATGTCCTGGCTCACTATCAACGGCAATAGTTCCCTGATGTTTATCAACAATTTTTTTACTAATATGCAATCCCAGACCGCTTCCTTCTCCTATAGGTTTAGTAGTAAAAAATGGTTCAAATATCTTGTTTTGAAGATTTTTAGGGATACCACTTCCCGAATCGTTAATTTCTACTTTAATGAAGTTAGAAGAGCCTTCTTGCTGTAATGCTCTGACTCCGTTATTTTCTTTTGAGGTGACGATGGTTAATATTCCGCCATCTTTCATAGCTTGAATGCTATTATGAATCAAATTAGTCCATACTTGAACTAACTCATCGGGATAACACCAAATTTTGGGTAATTCTTGATAGTTACGTATGACCTCAATATTTTGTTTTAATTGATTATTATAAATTTCTAGTACGGTTTCTAATCCTGTAGTTATATCTACAAAATGTTTGGATTCACTGGGGTCAAAACGAGCATAGCTTTTTAAAGCAAAAACAACTTTTGCAGCTTTTTCTACTGACATGATAATGGTGTGGTTATTTCCCATTAAGCAAGCTAGATTGTATGCCAAATTTAAAATCCAATCTACTTTTGGATGTTTTAATAAAGGCAAGTATAAATCAATTTCATTATAAATGTTAATGTCAATTAGTAAGTCAGCAATAGTTCTATCATTGTTTATTTTATGTTCTTTTAGCTGTTCTGCTATTTGACGTTTGAGGGGGCGTTTTTCACTAGAAGAATAAACTGGTTTACTCTTTGTGGCGCGAGTGAGTAATTGGAAAAAAATAGTTTTTTCTTCTGCATTTAAACATTCAGATAATTGAGGTAACTCAGCGATCGCAGCATTCAAGGCTTTAGTGCTATCACCAGCCGAAGCTTGAATTGCACCTAGAGGAGTATTTATTTCATGAGCTATCCCGGCGATCAATTGTCCTAATGCGGCTAGTTTTTCTTGTTGAATTAATTGTCTTTGAGTTTGCTTAAGTTCTTTTAAGGCTCTTTTGAGATTTTTTGACTGTGCTTTTTCCTGGTCTGACTGCTGCTTCAGCCTATTTATATATTCTGCCTGTTGCAAAGCTACAGCTAATTGGTTGGCAATTTGCATCATTAAGTCGATTTCCGATTTTTGCCAAATTCGCGTACCGCTGTTTTGATATGCTCCAAGTAAGCCCCAAAGTTTTTCATCTTGAAAAATCGGTGCGATTAGATAGGCTTTGACTTGATATTTTTCTAGAGACTGAACGTAGCAATCGGCAAAGCCTTTGGCATAAATGTCTGCTACTGCCGTGAATTTCTGTCCGCGAGTATATCTTCCTCCCTTAGTTTCTCTTAGAAAAGCATCAGGTTCGACAATATCGCCTTGTTCTCCTTTAGACCAATCTCTAAGCAAACAGCGATCTTGCTGAATGCGATCTCCTTTGAGGACTTCATCATTATCTTGCTCGATCAGCAAAGAAATCCAGCCACTACCTACTGATTCAGCGACTACCTGACCGCTCCAATCAGAACTAAATTGATAAACTATCAGGCGATCGCTCTTTAATACACGACGCATCTCTTGAGTAGTTATCTTGAAGATGGTTTCAATATCTTGAGATTGGCGAATTTTACCGATAATAGTTGCGCTCGCCTTGAATCTTTCTGCCACTGTTATTTCAAATTCAGCTTTTTGTTTGAGCTGATTGACATAATTTGCTTGTTGCAAAGCTACAGCTAATTGGCTAGCAATCAGCATCATTAAATCAATTTCTGATTCTTGCCAAATTCGCGTACCGCTATTTTGATATGCTCCGAGTAAGCCCCAAAGTTTTTTATCTTGAAAAATCGGTGCGATTAAATAGGCTCTGGCTTGGTATTTTTCTAGAGATTCAACGTAACACTCAGGAAAGCCTTGAGTATAGATATCATCAACAGCAGAGAATTTTTGTCCGTACATATATTTTCCTCCCCCAGTTTCTTGAAGAAAACTGTCTGGTTCAAAAAAATTCCTTTGTTTTCCCTTTGACCAATCTCTAAGCAAACAGCGATCTTGCTGAATGCGATCTCCTCTGAGAACTTCATCGTTATCTTGCTCGATCAGTAAAGAAATCCAGCCACTACCTACTGATTCAGCGACTACCTGACCGCTCCAATCAGGACTAAATTGATAAATTACCAGGCGATCGCTTTTTAATGTACTACGCATCTCTTGAGTAGTATCTTCAAAAATCGTATTAATATCTTGAGAGTGACGAACTTTATCGATAATAGCCAGGGTAATTTCTAGATTGTTCATTTAAATGTTTTTTGGATTACACTTCATTTAGTTAAAGTGTTCCCCCTGCTTGGAAATAATCTAATAATGTTTATAAAATGAAACCTTTCTGACAACAGGCAACAGCATCTAACAGCGCATCAATTTTTTGCTTTAAGTTATCGATAGCTAAACTACCTGAAATAGAGAACAGGATAATTGGGTAGATTCCATTTTTTTGGAGAATGAAAGAGTCTTGCTAACAAAACGAGAAACCCTTTGGCGTAATGTACAGTTAAATCTCTCGATATAATTAGTTTTCCCTGTTTCTGCTTGGTGCGCGTATATACGGGCAAGCCCTTTATTTTGCGCGTTGACCGCGTGCAGAGTCGCATCCGCTTTTCCTACCGCTTGATGGCGTTTTAAAGGAATTATCTGTTCGGAGGCTTCCCAAAAGTCACTAGAACAAACAGCACATTGTCGATAGACAGGTGGTAGAGATTGCCAAAGCTTTTTTGTTCCTTCTCTACTGCGATCGCCTATGTGAACTGCGATAATTTCTCTGGTTTTGACATCTAAAGCTAACCAAATCCACTGCTTATTTGCTTTGTTGCTGACAAATGACCACATCTGGTCGCACTGAATAATCAATTTTCCTGTCTTGGTGCGCGTTCCCTAGCGTCTTAAAAAGACGAGGGGTCGCACCGCTTTGTTGTTCTGACTTTGACTTGCTGCAAAAGTGATTTATATTTATTGTTTACGTAAGATTGTAGCCACGGCTCACAAACCTCTGTAGATAAATTGAACTACACTGCGGGATTGAATAATCCTAGTTCTTCGTATAGCTTATTCAATTCCGATAGGTATTGTCGATCCAACTGGTTAGCAACACCATCCCAACTAAATTTAGCTTCAACTCTTTCTCTTGCATTAGTTCCTAATTGTTTATGCCATTGAGGATTAGCAAGAATAGAGTCGATTGCTTGAGCAAATGCTGCTTCGTCTTGGGGAGGTACAAGTAATCCACTAACTTCATCAGCTATAGAAAACTTCAAGCCACCTACCTTTGAAGCAACTACAGGAGTCCGCGAAGCCATAGCTTCAATGGCTACCAACCCGAAAGGTTCGTAATGACTAGGAACAACGCAAATATCCGCAGCAGCATAATAAGCTGCTAAGTCCTCATGCTGAACTCGACCAACAAATGTAGTTATGTCTTCAAGGCCCAATTCACGAACGATATTGGCAATACGCTCTTTTTCCAGACCATCTCTTTCTCCTGGAGTAAAACCGCCAACGATCATTAACTTAAGATTTTTGTGGCGTTTAACCTCATCTTTGGCAACTGCCCTAACTAAAGTTTCTATACCTTTACGTTGATCAAAGCGGCCTGCATACATTACCACCTTATCGTCTGGGCGAATGCCAAGTTTAGCTCTGCCGTTGTCGCGATCAATACTACCAAAGCAGTTTATGTTAGTACCACAAGGAATAACTGTGATGTTACCTTGTTGAAATACCAATGTCTCCATATGTTCTTGTTCCTGGGGAGAAGTAGCAATGATCATATCTGCTGTCTCTAAACATTGCTTTTCAACGCGCAGACGAGTCTTAGCAATTAAAGGAATGGTATTAATTGAGCGATATTTTACTGCTCCCAAAGAATGGTATGTATGCAAATGTCTGACGGTTTGAAGTTTTTTAATCTCCATTCCCACCCAAGCTGAGAGCCAATAGTTAGTGTGAATAAGGGGATAAATAGTTTGATGCTGATGCTGAAAATCAAAAAAGGCAGCTACAAACTCAGGTAAATAATCAAATATTTTTTGTCTGGGTACAAATTTTTGAGGTCCTGCCGTTAAACGTATCGTACGACAATTGGGACTATGGTCAACAATTTCTGCCTGAAACTCATCGCTACGACGAGTGAACATATCTACCTGCCAACCCTGACGAGCTAAGGCTTCTCCTACTTCTCTAACGTAAACATTTTGTCCGCCAGCTTCTTCCTTGCCAATGTCTATAGCAGGATCCCCGTGAACAGAAATCAGAGCAACTTTTCCTCTATTTTTGGGTAACATAACCGTGGAGTTGTTTTTCTTAATCAAAAAGTATGGTTTGTATTAACAAGCCTATTTTATAAAGATACTTTTTATCATGCATCTCTCCTACGTTATAAATCCCTAGATATAGTTTTCAGCGTTATCTTAATTATTTTTTAATAATTACCAAAAATAGCAGAAAAACTTTACTATGCATCTTTTTTATCTTTGGGAATTGCAATACAAATACTAAGAAAAAAACTTTTAAATAAGCTTTGTTAGTTGTTTATGTGTAATATAAGCCTTTTTGTGCCATTTATAGTAAAAAAACATAAATAAAATTTTCAACAGTGAATATATTTTATTATTCCATTCCACCAGTTGAGCCAAAACCATTATTGTTTCTGGTAGTAACGTTTAGGTCATTAGCTATCATTAATTTTGCTTGAATAAATGAAGAAACGACCATTTGAGCGACTTTCATACCTGGAACTACTTTAAATCTGTTTTTTCCATGGTTAATCAAAATAATGCCAATTTCCCCTCTATATCCTGCATCAATTGTGCCAGGAGAATTTAATACCGTAATTGAATGTTTGAGTGCCAATCCACTACGAGGACGTATTTGTGCTTCAGTATTAGGAGGTAGAGCGATCGCAATTCCTGTATTAATTAACTGAGTTTCTCCTGGTAATATTTCTTTAGCTTCAATAGAAAATAAATCTAATCCTGCATCTCCAGAATGACTATAGCTAGGAAGGATTGCAGCTTCATTAAGTTTGATAATTTTAATTTCCATTAACAAAATAATAACTCTTTAGGGACTAAATTTCTGGGCGTTGGTAAATAAAAGTATGATTAGAAACAAGGCGATCGCCAAATAAAATCATATTTTTGAACAAAAGGTACTCGAAGGTCTTTGAATCGAAGATCATGAATTAGTAATCTAACTGAATATTTAAGCATTATTTCGGATTTAGAGTAACAGAGAGTTTGGCGATGCAATCGAGCTAGACAAAGGCGCATAGTTCGACGCATATATGTCTTAGTCGAGTATATTTTCTCCTTCAATTGTTTGAACTCTTGTTGTGATTATTTATGAATTCATTGAAATCAGTTTTAGGAAACTGGGATCGATCTTCTCATTTCTTTTGTCCCTTCTGCTTGGATTTTGTTCGCGAATATAACTCGCGAATTCTCTAGTTTTTTTGTCCAAAGTCCAATAAATAGCTAAAAATTAATTTTAGCTAGCGTTTTACAATGACATCATGACTAAAGACAATATGACTAACAACAAATCTCAAAAATCTGAGGAATGGTGGAAAAACAGCGTTATTTATCAGATTTTCGCGCTAACCTTTGCTGACGCTAATAGCGACGGTAGTGGCGATCTTCAGGGGATTATTCAGAAATTAGACTATCTCAATGACGGAGATATCAACAGCGAAACCTCTTTACATATTGACGCTATTTGGCTTTCGCCGCTCAACAAATCTCCTATGTATGACAGTGGCTATGACGTTAGCGACTATTGTGAGATCGATCCTGTATTTGGTACTTTTAAAGATTTTGAGACTTTAATTGCCGAAGCTCATCAAAGAGGCATCAAGATAATTCTTGATTTAGTTATTAACCACACTTCCGACAAACATTCTTGGTTTATCGAGTCTTGTTCTGGCAAAGATAATCCCAAAAGTGATTGGTATCATTGGCAAGAGCCCAATTCTGAGGGTGATGTTCCTAACAATTGGCTGTCCTACTATGGAGGGACAGCGTGGACTTATTGCCAAACCAGACAACAATACTTTTACAGTACATTTGATCGACATCAGCCAGATTTGAACTGGCGTAATCCTGAAGTCAAGCAGGCAATTTATGACATGATTCGCTTTTGGTTAGATAAAGGAATTGATGGTTTTAGACTAGATGCCTCTAGTGTTTATAACAAGGACAAAGACTATCGTGATAATCCTTTGAAGATAGGTGCAGCCAGCTCTGAAGATTTTGAGAGTCAGCATCATTTATACGATAAAGACCTGCCAGAAAATCATCAAATAATAAAGGAAATTAGAGCCATTATTGATGAATATGACGATTGCGTTTTGCTCGGTGAAACCTTTATCGATAGTGGGCTGTATGAGTCAGTTATTTTTCGTGGGTTTCATAACGATGAGCTACATTTACCATTTACCTTTGAATTTCCCTTTAGTCCCTGGTATCCAGGTTATCTGCAAAAGGAAATAATCAAAAAAGAATTGATGACTCCTGATGATGCTTGGTCAGTGTATTTCTTAGATAATCACGATCTTTCCCGTCATCTATCCCGCTGGATTAACTGTAGCCTCTGCGATAATCCCGTAGGCATTGCTAAGGCTGCTGCAACTATTTTACTGACCGTTAAAGGCACTCCTGTTTTATATTATGGACAGGAAATTGGTATGGTCGATCATGAGAATATTCCTGCGGAAAAATTGCGCGATCGCGTTACTATCAAACAGGAAGGGGAATCAGCTTCTAGAGACAAGGCTCGTACACCTATGCAGTGGAATGACTCTGTTCAGGCTGGGTTTAGCTTTGGTAAAGATGTTGAACCTTGGCTACCAGTTAATGACAACTATACAGAAGTTAACGTAGCTGCTGAATTTCAAGATCCAGACTCTATTTTAAATTTCTATAAAGCTTTGATTCGGCTTAAGAAGCAAAGCAAGACCTTACAGCATGGTAGCTGGAGAACTCTAATTGACTACCCTTACGAACATTTGGCTTATGTGAGAGAAACTGAAGCAGAACAAGTGCTGGTTGTGATTAACTTCTCTTATGAAAAAGAATTTCAGGTAGATGAATCTATTGAACTTGAAAATTGGCAGGTGCTTTTATCTACTGATTATGAACCCGATTTGCTGATGAATTTACCTAAAACATTAAAGCCTTTTGAAACCTCTATTTATCAGAAAAGATGATTGAGTATTGGGTGCTGATTTATAGCATCAGAATTATCTAGGGGCTGTTTGCTAGCAGCCCCCGCAATATTTATCTAGCGAGATTTTCGGGTGCTTGAGGTTCAGCAACTGTTCCTGTGCGAACAGGTCTAGGTTTTTTGGCACCAACAGAAGCACCAATCAAAGATGCAGCTAGCCCTAGCAGTGAGCCGATAATAAAATACCAAGCTGCTTTATCTAACGCTTGCTCTACTTTAGCAGTTGGTATATTGGGTATTTGATTAGGAAGGGCAACACCACCAGGTTGCTGTGCCTGATTTAATACTTCTCCTGCATTAGAAGCTACTACTCCAAAAGCTCCTGATACGCCACTAGCAAGTAACCAAGCACTAAGAGCTAGAGTTGTCGCCCAGAGAATCAATCCGTGTAGCATTGCTGTTTTACCGTTCATCGGACTACAGCCAGCAGCAGCTACCCAGCTACCAATGAATAGAGCAATTAATAAACTAATAACTGTCCAAATACCAGTTACAACACCAGAATCAGCAGTGATCAAACCGATTGCAGTACCCAAAGCACTAAGAATTAGCTGTGTGGCGATCGCCACAAATATTCCACCTAAAATAGGTCCCCATCTAATACGATCTCGATCATCAGCTACAGTAAATGTTTCTAGTACTGTATTTCTGTTTTCGACTGGATCTGTATAAGCCATAATAATTTGTTCCTTATGTTGAATTTTGTTTGTGTTTGGTTAAGATTATAAAAAGGCATTCTCACACCAGTTTAAAATTGTTAATTATCTACATTATTCTTATTTAACTACAAAAAGTTTTTGTGTATGTAGTAAAGATTAAGTAGTAATAAGAAAGTTCGATAATATTTTTAAAGACTAAAGCTATAGATATGACAGTTTAAATATTGAAGCAATTTTAATCACGAATGATTCGCATAGTAGGGTATCTACTATGTTTTCCTTCTCTCTCCATATTGCGAGCAATCACAAAAACTTGCTCTAGAAAAAAGTGTGACTTGTCTAGCTCTTTTAGTGCAGCTTCAGTATCTAAAGCATTCTCAAAAATGCCAATTGCCCTTTGCTATTCTGTCATATCTATCTCTGCCCAATCTTAAAACACTCACCAAAAATAAAAATGATGAATATGATGACTATATCATCTTCATTTTTGCTCGATATTCTATCGCGCAAAGGACAGATCTTTAATTTATAGTCAAAAACCTAGATTGTATATTCTAAAAAGAATTTGGGTGTTTTGATCATAAATACCTCTTAAGACTGACGCAAAGCATTTAATTGCGATCGCAAGCGGTGATTTTCTTCTGTAAGCTCTAACACCATTGCTGCTCCTAATAAATTTAATCCTAGATCTCTTCGTAGACGCATAATTTTCATCACTCGCAGGGTATCTTCCTGTCTTAACATTGAGCCTTCTGGTTCAATTACTCCCAGCCGAATAAAACACTGAATTGTAGTAACCGAAGTTTGGGAAATAGTAGCGACGCGCTCAAAACTAATTAAAGTGTCGCCCTGTTGGGAAATCACATCGCGGGACAAACTACTCATAATTTAATATTCTCCAAACTTTTGCGAGGTTTATAGCTGCTAGCTTGCTGAATCTTCTGATAATATTCTCTTTCTGTATCGCTAATATTTGTGGGAGTGACAATTTTTAATTTCACCATCAAATCGCTACGCTGTTTATTAGGCTGGCGCCAGCCTTTACCCTTTAGTCTCAAAGATTGTCCTGAATCTACTCCCGCTGGAACTTTCATCGTTACTTTACCATCTGGAGTAGGAACAATAATATCTGTACCCAAGACAGCTTCTTCAGGGGTAATCGGGATTTCGGCGATTAGATTATCACCTTTGAACTTAAACAAGGGATGGGGTTGCAGCTCAATATTAAGATATAAGTCTCCTCGCTGTCCTGAAAAAGGACTGGGTTGTCCTTTACCTTTGATTCGTAAACGACTACCTGCTTTAGCTCCAGCAGGAATGCGAACTTTGACTGCTTCATTGCCAATGCGAAACTGTTTTTGTGTCCCATCAAAGGCTTCAGAGAAAGTAAGAACAATTCCCGCTTCACTATCTTGGGCAGGCATATCACTGTAGCCATTAGCAAAACCACCAAAGCCACCAGGAGAAGTACGATAACTATAGCTGTTTCTACCTTGGCTGCCAGCAGTGCGACCTAATATCTCATTAATAAAGTCTTCAAAGTTGCCATATTGACTAAAATCAAAATCGCCTACATCTACATTGACTCTCGTACCAGTACTTCCTGGCGGTGGAGTGCCTCCTTGTCCTGCTTGTTGCCAATATTGTCCGTATCGATCGTATTTGGCTCTTTTTTCAGGATCGGATAATATTTCTTGCGCCTCATTTATTTCTTTAAAATGGGCTTCGGCTTTTTCATCTCCTGGGTTAAGGTCAGGGTGATATTTCCGCGCCAGTTGGCGATAGGCTTTTTTTATCTCTTCAGCAGAAGCGTCTTTGCTTATACCTAGTACTTGGTAATAATCTTTAAAGTCGGTTGCAGCCATTTTTTACATTGAACAATAAACATTTATTATCGAGCATTGTCCAGTCACTTCTTTGATTGTGTAACTAGAGTTGATACTGCTAAATTAATCTTCTTTTTTACTAGGATAATTAAAAAGATTAATCGGGTGCATCTATCGTTTAGCTACTAAATTATTAATCCTTTTGCAGAATCAACAGTAAACTTATACTTTTTGTTTAGCTCTGTCTTTAGATTGAAGCTAAATTAATCAAATTGTCTAAAGATAATTTTATAGCTATTGCGATCTTATTAAGATAAGTGGTTTCGGGTACATTTTTAGCATAGATAAATATTATGGAAAGAGTTGAGCGGACAAACTCAGTGAATGAAACAATTACTAGCAAGGAAATTATCAATAGTTCATTGGTAATCAGAAATTTGCAGCAACGTTCTTTAAAGGAGGTTTTAGCTGACTATAGCGATCGCAATCAGCGTTCAGAAACAAGCTTAATCGATCGCGCCACAGAAGCGATCGGTCTAACACCAAATATTCAGGTAGAAAAAACCGTAACAATTAATCGCCCTGCATCTGAACTATACAGTTACTGGCGCGATTTAACTAACTTACCTAGCTTTATGAAACATTTAAAGTCGGTGACGAACAAAGATGAAGAAGGTAAAACATCTCACTGGGTAGCTGACGCACCTTTAGGTCTTTGGATTGAATGGGATGCTGAGATCATTAAGGATGAAAGCGATCGCTTAATTGCCTGGAATACCCTTGATAATGCAGACATCGATAACTGTGGTTTTGTGCGTTTTCAACCCGCAACTGGCGATCGCGGTACTCAGGTAAAAGTAGTCTTGGAATATCAGCCTCCAGGAGGCGCGCTAACTAATGCGATCGCCAAGCTTTTTGGTGAATCACCCCAAGAGCAAATTGGCGATGAACTAAATCGTTTTAAACAGCTAATGGAAACTGGTGAAATTACCACCACTCAAGGACAGCCCAAAGGTTCTTAACTGATGTTACGCACTCATTGATCTGTAAGACTTGGGGACTTGGGGACTTGGAGACTCGGAGACGGTTTAACTAGACTACGCTCCTCGTCACTCCGTCACAGCAGTTAGATTAAATGCCTAAGGTTAGTTATTAGTTATAAAAAGTCAAATGTTGCTCAACACCTATGACTTTTGGGTGATGAATAAATACGAGATAGGTAAAAGAATGTAAGTGTCGTTTATCAGCAGGAAATAATGAACAAGTACAAACGTTCAGTAGGTTTATTTTACAGTCGCGATGAAGCAGAAAAAGCTTTGCGCGCTCTCAAAGATGACGGTTTTGATATGAACCGAGTCAACGTTGTTGCCAAAGATGCAGACGAAGTAACTAAATCGGCTGGGGTAGATACAACTTACGATGAAGGTAACAATGCAGCAGAGGGTGCTGGTGCTGGAGCAACTTCTGGTGCTGTGTTGGGCGGTATCGGTGGTTTGCTCGTAGGCTTAGGTACGCTAGCTATTCCTGGTGTTGGTCCTATCATTGTGGCTGGACAAGCAGCTACAGCTATAGCAACTACTTTGGCTGGTGCTGGGGTTGGCGCAGCAGCAGGTGGTATTATCGGCGGTTTGGTCGGTATGGGTATTCCTGAAGATAGAGCCAAAATCTATAGCGATCGCGTTGGTGGCGGAAGTTATATGGTTATGGTTAACGGTACGAGCGATGATATCAGCCGCGCTGAAAAAATATTACACAACAATGGTATCGAAGAGTACGGCGTATATGATGCTCATGACATTGACGATGACATATATAATAGAACCCCTAGTACCAATCGCGTAAATACTAACCAGTCTGTAACTAGTATGGGAGATATAGATCGCTCTGGAGTAATTGAACCTAATACTACAGGTAAGGTTATGGGTACTCGTACTGAAGTCGGTGAAGCGACAACCTCTAAAGATCGCACTACTACCACAGACAGCGATGCTGATGTAATTGTGGTCGAACCGCGAGACAATATGTAATTAATTCTCCCGCGTTTCTAACCAATCTATTTTTAGTTAGTCACATTAGCCGAACAACTAACACTAACTAGAAATATAGATAAATGTAGCAGCAGTTGGATTTTGTTTGGTAAAAATTAGCACACAATTTATAGTTGCTGCTACACTCAAAATCTAAAGCACATTTGTTCAACTGAAATATTAGTAAATCAGATTTTACAACTGTCTATCGCTTTCTCTTCACCGAAAAACCAGTTCTAGAATTTAATTCGGCTATTCCAGGCTATCTAATAACTAGCCTTGTAATTAGACATCGATAGTACAGACCAAAATCTCTCCATACCTTTAAAACAAAATTAATTATGAAAGCTGTATGTTGGCATAGCGCACAAGATGTACGAGTTGAAAACGTACCAGATCCGAAAATTCTCAATCCCCGCGATGCGATTATCAAAGTATCTTCCACTGCGATTTGCGGTTCAGATTTGCACTTATACGAAGGTAACATCCCGACAATGGAGTCTGGAGATATCTTAGGTCACGAATTTATGGGGGAAGTTGTCGAAACTGGCAAGGAAATAAAGAATCTCAAGAAAGGCGATCGCGTTGTTGTCCCTTTTACCATTGCCTGTGGTGGCTGTTTCTTTTGCAACAAAGACCTATGGTCGCTGTGTGATAACTCTAATCCTAATGCTTGGATGGCAGAAAAGTTATACGGGCATTCTCCCTCTGGTATTTATGGTTATTCTCATTTGCTAGGAGGTTATGCAGGAGGACAGGCTGAATATGTTCGCATTCCTTATGCTGATGTTGGACCTTTAAAAATACCTGATGGTTTAGAAGACGACAAAGTTTTATTCTTGACTGATATTTTTCCCACAGGCTATATGGCAGCCGAAAATGCCGATATCGAACCAGGAGACACCGTAGCGGTTTGGGGTTGTGGTCCAGTAGGTCAGTTTGCCATTAGAAGTGCCTATATGTTAGGTGCAGAACGAGTAATTGCCATCGATCGCTTCCCTGAACGATTGCAAATGGCAAAAGAACAGGGTAATGCGGAAATTATCAACTACGAAGAAATAGATCCAGGGGAAGCGTTAAAAGAAATGACTGGAGGCAGAGGACCAGATCGCTGTATCGATGCGGTAGGGATGGAAGCACACGGTACGGATGCCATGGCAGCCTTCGACAAGATCGAACAGGGAATCAAGCTAGAAACAGGCAGACCTACAGCACTCAGACAGGCGATAGTTGCTTGTCGCAAGGGAGGAACGGTTTCTATTCCTGGGGTTTATGGCGGTTTTGTCGATAAAGTACCGTTAGGGGCAATTGTTAATAAAGGATTGACATTGCGATCGGGTCAAACTCACGTCCAGAAATATCTTCAGCCTTTACTCGAACGTATCCAGCAGGGAGAAATCGATCCTTCTTATGTCATTTCCCACCACATGAGTATTGAAGATGCACCCAAAGGCTACAAAATGTTTCGCAACAAAGAAGATAACTGCACCAAAGTAGTTCTCAAACCATAAAAAGTTAATAGCTACGACAGTAATACTTCAAATTTGTATCTGTATTTGAGCAACGTTTTTAAAAATATACCTCAAAAGACTTAGTGCATATCTACCTCGTAGAAGAGACATCAATTTAAACGATTTGCGAAGCTAAAAATAGGAGTAAACAAATTTAAAAATTGATTAAAAGAGGATTGAAATGGGAATCAAAGATGTATTTGATGGAATTCAACGCAGTATAAAACGGAAAGTTAATGGTGATCGCGACTATAATGGCGATCGCCGTAGCTACCGTGATGATGATGAACGCCGTAGCTATCGCGACGATGATGATGATTAAAAGCTCGAATAAATCTTTTTGAAGCGGTTTTATGGCGTTCGTTTAATCGCCAACGCCATTTTTAAATAAATCTAATATCCAGAAGTTTATTCTTACCCTTTTTAGTTTGGTCAGAGCAGCATTACTAACGGTTATTCTGACCAAACTTGGGAGGATAGGAGTCTGGACAACCACTATTTCCTACCCAAGCTAAGATATGTCGATCTCAAAAGAATTATATGTTTTATCACAAAAAAAGGCTACAGTATTTCACCAAACCAGAAAATCCCGATCCGATTCTGGCTAAAAAAATGCAGGAATTAATCGGCGGTCCTTTTGGGGAAATGACTGTAATGATGCAGTATTTCTTCCAAGGCTGGAACTGTCGTGGTCCTGCTAAATACAAAGACATGATGCTCGATATTGCTACCGAAGAAATCGGACATATTGAGATGTTGGCAACTACCATGGCTTATCTGTTGGACAATGCGCCTGTCGAACAAAAAGATGAAGCAGTCAAAGATCCAATTATGCAGGGCGTTATGGGTGGAATGAAAGCCGAAGATATCATTATGGCTAGCATGAATCCCCAACACGCTACGGTTACAGGTGGTGGTGCGCTACCTGCCGATAGTACGGGGTATCCTTGGAATGGTCGTTATGTCGCCGCTTCAGGCAACCTAATGGCTGATTTCTATTCTAACGTTCAGGCAGAAGCCCAAGGACGATTACAGGCAGTCAGAATATATGAAATGGCAAAAGATCCTGGAGTAAAAGATACTCTGGCATATATGATTGCCCGTGATACCATGCACCAAAATCAATGGATTGCTGCAATTGAAGAGTTAAAAGCCGATGGATTAGAGGATTTACCTATTCCTAGTTCTTTCCCTCAAGAGCAAGAAAAACAACACGCTTCTTATCAATTCTGGAACTTATCCGAAGGAACAGAAAGTAAAGAAGGGCGTTGGGCAAAAGGACCATCTCCTGATGGTAAAGGAGAATTTGAATATCTCGAAAACCCTGAAGGTGAGTCAGAAATGCCCGATCCTCCAGCACCCAATCCTAAATTTCACAGTACAGGGAAACAGTAAAAAACCCTGTAGGGGCGAAAGGTTATTCGCCCTCATCTCAATTTTTAAAATCAAACAAACAAATTAACAACAAACACAACAGAGGTATACATTATGCAACGTAATTGCGCTTTAGCTTTAGGTATTATTTTCCTACTTTTAGGCATAGCTGGATTTATTCCTGGCTTTGTTTCTCTTCCACCTGAAGGCTTTGATGCTGGCGGTGTTAGCTTAAATGCAGATAGCTTTTATGCTAAAGGATTCGGCTTTCTATTCGGCGCATTTCCCACGAATTTGATGCACAATATCGTTCATCTTTTAGTAGGAATTTTGGGTATTGTCGCAGCCAGTACTGGAAATGCAAAGCTTTATAATCGTGGCTTTGCTATTAGCTATGCTTTAATCGCTGTTATGGGCATAGTCCCATTGGCTCAAACTACTTTTGGCTTGATGCCCATTTTTGGTAACAACGTTTGGTTTAATGGCTTAACTGCCGCGATCGCTGGTTACTATGGCTTTTTAGGCAAAGGACAAACAACTTCGACCGACAAAATTAGTGCCTAACAATATTTATCAGTCAAGAGCGATTTAGATAATTAGCGATCGCTCTTGACTGTTTTATGTTCAACGCGATCGCATGACTCTATTTTTAACTCTTTAGATAGAAGCACGAACGCAACCTCTATAGAGACAATTTAATTAGATTTAATGATTAAATAAGGAGAAAGGATATTACTAGCCAGCTTTTTCCCAACCTAGCTTCAACTCAGATATCACTAGATGCGATCGCGAAGCTAGCTAAAGGTATCGTCAAACAGACACATGAAATTGCCAATCTTGCAGCAGCCAATGCCTCATCACTTGATAAACAAGGCATCTTTCCCGTCGAAGAATTCCAACGAATAGCAGCAGCAGGTTTATTAACTGCGCCTTTAAGCCGTCGTTTGGGTGGACTAGGACTGGGCTTTGAAACGGGTCATACTGAGGAGTTACTGATGCTTCTCAAAGAAATTGGACGTGGCAATTTAGTTGTTGGTCGTATTTATGAAGGTCACGTCAATGCTTTGCAATTGATCCAAACCTTTGGTACACCAGAGCAAATAGAAGCTTATGCTGCCGATGCTAGACAACACAAAATATTTGGAGTCTGGAATGCTGAGGCAGAAGACGGAGTACATATCATCCCTCATAAGGGCAAGTATCGCTTAGAAGGTAGCAAAACCTTTTGTACGGGCTGTGGTTATGTAGAGCGTCCTTTTGTTAACGGCAAATTACCCGACGGCAGTTGGCAAATGTGTATTGTGCCGATGGATGAAGTTGAAACAATAGTAGACCCTGACTGGTGGCAACCATCGGGAATGCGGGCTACAGTAAGTTATAAGGTAGACTTTACGGGCGTAGAAGTAGAACCAAAATCTTTGCTGGCTCAACCTGGAGACTATTTTCGTCAGCCCTGGTTAAGCGGTGGTGTAATTCGTTTTGCTGCGGTACAGTTGGGCGGTGCGGAAGCTTTATTTAACGCTACTCGTCAATATCTACAGAAGCAAAATCGCTGTGAACATCTCCATCAGCAAGAACGTTTGGGCAAAATGGCGATCGCCATTGAAAGTGGCAGCCTTTGGCTAAAAGGTGCAGGGCAGTTAGTCGATAATTACGCCTCCGTGTTTGGCGGTTATCCCGAAGATAGTCAAGAACAAGCCCCCAAACTGGTAGCTTATGCCAACATGGTGCGAACGGCGATCGAACAAATATGTTTAGATACAATTCAGTTAAGTCAACGCTCGATCGGTACTTTAGGCTTACTACCACCCGAACCAATGGAACGCATAATTAGAGATTTGAGTTTATATCTGCGTCAACCTGCTTTTGATGTAGCTATTACTGATGTTGGAAAGTATGTTCTCTCTGAAACAGATAATGCCGATAAACTTTGGTAAGAGCGATCGCTTTTTTAACTCTCCAGAGTCTTTACCACTTTTAGACATTAAAACTCTGGTGGATTTATCTACCCATAAATCTATCCTAATAGTCGCTCCCCATCCCGATGATGAAACTCTTGGCTGTGGTGGAGCGATCGCTTTATTACGTCAATTAAATATAGCGGTAAAAGTACTAGTTGTTAGTGATGGAACAAAATCTCATCCTAATTCTAAAACCTATCCACCTCCAGCACTGAAGAAATTACGAGAACAAGAAAGTTTGGCTGCTTTGGCTGTTTTGGGAGTTGCACCCGAAGCGGTTACTTTTTTAGGTATGCCTGATGGTGCAGTAAATATTACTGGCGAATCAAACAAAGCGATCGTTTGTCATCAATATCTTAAACACACAATGCCATCAATAATTTTTCTACCTTGGCGTAGAGATCCTCACCCAGATCACCGCGCTAGTTGGCAATTGTTTACAGCAGCTATTAAGAATTTAATTAACCCTCCGCGTCTAATCGAGTATCCTATTTGGGATTGGGACACCAAACAAAGGCAAGATTTTTCTGAGTCTGTAGATGCTTGGCGATTAGATATTAGTAGTGTTCTCGAATTAAAACGACAGGCGATCGCTCAATATCGTTCTCAAATTAGTGATTTAATTAAAGACGATCCTCAAGGGTTTCGACTCACGACACAAATGCTGCAAAATTTTACTCAACCTTGGGAAATATATTTAGAAGTTAAATCATGAATCAGCCTGAAAATTCTTTACCGCCCAGCTATTTTGAAGATATGTATCGAGATAATCCCGATCCTTGGGATTTTGAAACCAGCGATTATGAAGCGAAAAAATATCAAACTACGCTTAATTCTCTACCCCACAATCGTTACAGCAATGCCTTGGAAATAGGTGGTTCGATTGGAGTACTTACTGCTTTATTAGCACCACGCTGTGACTCTTTACTTTCAATCGATGTTTCCGAAACAGCACAGCAAAAGGCGATCGCCCGTTGTCAAGATTTATCCCAGGTACGCTTTAAAATTGCTCAAGTGCCACAAGCTTATCCAGAGGAAATGTTCGATCTAACTTTATTGTCGGAGGTAGGCTATTACTTAAGTTGGGACGATCTCAAAAAAACTCAGCAGTTAATTATTAAACATCTCCATGTAGGAGGACATCTTTTGCTAATTCACTGGACGCTGTTTGCCAAAGATTATCCCCTTACAGGCGATGAAGTTCATGATTCTTTTTTGCAACTGACCGACACCCATTTACAACATTTAAAAGGACTGCGGGAGGAGCGATATCGGCTCGATTTGTTCGAGCGAGTTTAGATTTGAATAATAATTAGTTTGTTTTCTTAAATGATGGCGATCGATGTAAGTTTGGTTTACTAGAGCCTGTAAATCCACAATTGCCTGTTGAATCGTAACTTTTTGTGCGTATTTATGGTACAAATCGGCATTTTGTTCTTGATATTGTTCAATCTGCTCGACAACCAATCCAAAACTTGGCGATCGCAATATAATTTCTTCCAGTAAATCTTTATTTATGCTCAATGCTTGAGCCACGATTGCCATTTTAACTGCCGAAGTGTTACCCGTTAAAGTTCTGTGCCATAAACAACGTAGCTGACGACGTAGACGAAAACGGGCTTCGGTTGTCAAAGCTGACTCGACCCATAAACACTGTTGCTGTTGCCCTATAGTCTTTAACTGAGACAATCGATCTGCTAGCCCAGCTTTCGCCCTTCCTAAATCTCTCGCACTGGTAACTACCCGCACTGCTGGACTGTGGCGAAAACAAGCATCTACGCGCATCAAAGCATTGTAAAGAGCCAAATCTTCAGAGGAAGGTAAAGGTGGTAAACCTCCAACTTTGGCGTACATTGGCACAGTTACGGCAAAACTTGCGCCGTAATGATAATGATGTCGGGGAAGTGGATCGAAATACGGATCGAGAAAAGCTTCTAGCTGTGAGGTTAAATAGCTATAACGCAGATAACGCAGAAAATATAGTCTGGTAGTCTTGTCTAGTTTACTTCTTTCTCTATTGTTGGTAACAATGCGACCGCCAACAGCATCAGCCCCAGCCTTGATTTCAGCTAGAGTTGCAGCAATCCATGTAGAAGAAACTCGCGTATCTCCATCGGTAGAGGCAATTACACCCAAATTACGTCCGAGCAATTTTAATCGTCTGTATGCCTCATCCATCAAGAGTTTTCGTACCCAGCCAATGTGAGCGAGATCGCTTTCTATGGTCATTTCTACAATATGAAGTATCAAACTTGGGTGAGTTTGAGCAAAACGCCTAGCCACTTCTGCGGAATTATCGCTACAGTTATTCGCCAGAACAATAATTTCGTAACGGTTTTTGTCTAAAGGCTTACCTGTTAAATCTACTTGATTTGTCAAAGCCAAAAGCGTAGCTTCAATATTTTCTGCTTCATCCCGCACGGGAACAGTTACGCAAACTTCACAGCTAATTAAAGGCGACCGACTGACTAAGGGTTGTAAATCGGCACCATAGTCTTTCTGTTCTGCTATAGGCTGAAGCAGATTTACAGCAGCAATTTGTAGCATTAATTTTTTTATTATGTAGTGAGGTAGTTACATTTTTGCTAACTTGTATCTTGCTTTGCTTCTTCACAAAGATAGACTTATATCATCAATTACAGCTTTGATTAATCTCTAAAAAAGTAGATGTTTTTTGCGATTTTTCTAGTTTTTAATACTAAGAGCAAACAAGTATTGATATCTCTCCAATGGCTGAATACTTTTTAGCTAAGATATATATATTTCTATTAGCATTAACTACTAAACAACAATCGTAGTCATTTAGTAATAAAATGTAATATATTATCCATTTAGTGAATTATGTTTTTCGCACCTTAAAAGCGGATTATAAAATTTAAACTCAGGCGATCGCTATTTATTTTTAGCCAAATCATGTCAACAACTAATATTATTAACAACAATCGCTCTTTAATTATTGCTGGAATTTTACTCGGTTTAGGACAAGCTGGTTTTTTTGACGGGATCTTTTTTCATCAACTGCTACAGTGGCATCATATGTTTACCAATATTGAAAGTGGTAATACTGTTGCAGGTTTGGAATTAAATACTTTAGGCGATGGTTTATTTCATGTTTTTGACTGGATAATGACCCTGGCTGGCATAATAGCCCTATGGCTAGCAGTTAAGCGAGATGATGTATTACTATCTACATCGGTTTTAATTGGTGCTTTTTGTATCGGTGCGGGTATGTTTAATGTAGTCGAAGGTGTCCTCAGCCACCATGTTTTTCAGATTCATCACGTCAAACCAGGAGCGCATCAACTCGCCTGGGATTTAAGCTTTATCGGTGCGGGTATTGTATCTATAGCAGTTGGCTGGTTTATTTTGAATCGCAATAAGCCATCTAATATAGTAAGTGATTGAAATTTATAACAACATTAAGCTGACAGCTATCTAAGAAATAAATTATATAATTATCTCGTGCCAAGACGCAAAGAGATTAAAAATGTTTTAATCTATAAATTCGATTACTGTATCTAAAAATTTAGCTTTCTAATGCTGGTCTTTTGGTGTTGCTTAAGATTTATATCTTGAGCCTACTTTAAACCAGTTAAATCGGGTGCTTGATTGATAAACAGTATTACTTCTTTGCAAACGCCGTAAATAAAACTGAGTCGGTAATTGAATCACATAAGTCATAAAGCTGACAATATTAATTAGAATTTGTCGCTTACTTTGATATTTCAGAAACAAAGGTAAAATATCTCGTTCTTGAAAGCCAAACTCATTTTTGATTGAAGCATCAAGTAAAGTTTCTTTGAAAATAATAGAGCGATCGCATTTAAACATGATGAATTCTCTAGTGTGGTCTGGCTAATGATTACTAAAGCGATCAATTAGCCAGACAATTTTATTTAATCAAGTGCGTTGCATAGTTAAAATAAATGCTGTAACTATGCAATGTTCAAATCATTGACTAGTTGCTGCTTGAGAATCATTCCAGGCATCTTGATTACCATATCCACCAGTTTCAGTATTGACATCAACATTTTCGGCTGATGGTTCACCTAAATCGAGGGTGTTTAGTTGTTCTTTGGCAGAGACTTCTGAAATACCTTTGGAAGAAGCGTTTTCATTTTCAGAATTAAAATTACCTGCTTGTGATTCGGAAAGATTTTTACTTCTACCAGAGCTTAAGCTTATTTTTTTAGCTTGATTTTCTTCTTTTTGAAGTTTGGGTAGGTCTAAAGTCAAAATACCGTCTTGATAATCGCCTTCAACCCGATTATTGTCTACAGGCACGGGCAAGGGAATCGTACGGTTAAATTTGCCATAGCGAAACTCAGAACGTTTCATGCCGTTCTTTTCTGACTTAGACTCGGTTTTGCGTTCGCCAGTGATCGTGACCGCTTCTTTTGTTACCTGTACGTCCAAATCATCCGCTTTCATTCCAGGTATTTCCACCTTGAGATGAATTGCATCATCAGTTTCTTCCATTTCTGCCAAAGGCATGAATGACTGCTGCATAGAACCCTGTTCCATAGGTGCAAAAGCTTCAAACAAACGGTTCATATCTCTTTGTAAAGAATCCATTTCACGGAATGGTTGCCAACGAATTAATGCCATGATCTTTTATTCCTCCTGAATAATAATGTGTTTGGTTTTAAAGAGTGTTATGTAACTCAATAAGCACTTAAAATTCTTTACACAACAAAAGTTTTGGAATTTACCTAGTAAATAAAATCAGCCTAAAACAAAGCCTGAATGATAAATCCAAATGACTCTGATGCAACACACAATAAAATGCTAGTAAGGGATGGCTAATGATAAATATCCAACATTACTAAAAATTGGTTAGTACTTACTTACTCTTTAAAGTTTTATAGAACTGCATTTCCCAAGGCTGCTCTAAACATAACTATTCATTTTAAGTATCTTTTACTAATTAGGAGAGACTTAAACGAATAAACTATCTAATAAATATCGCTTATATAGCGTGTCAAATTATTAAATAGTTATCAGGCTTATAGATAAAAGATTATCAGCCAAAAATGTTAATTTAATCTTTCTTTGGTCAGATAAAAAAGAAAAGTAAAAGTATATACTTTGGCTAGTTGCTGTTATGGATTTTATATAGCAATCAGGAATCAAATGTGAGAAACTAACCATAATGGCGATCGCGGTTTAGACATCAATTATGGACTCTATTAAACTGTGAGGAGCAGAAGAAACTATCGTCGAAGGGTAAACATAATTACCCCAAAGCGGATGAACGATTAAAGAGCAACTTTTATAGCAAATTACGGGATAATTTAGTAGTGCTTTGACTACCGCGTTATCATCTAGCCTTAATGCTCCTGGACGAGTTAACAGAGGATAACCAGTACGAGGATCGAAAAGATCGCTTTTGTAGCCTCGATCCTGTAAAGCAAAAATTAAATTGCAGCCAAAACGAATAAAATCTTGTCTCAAGATATCTTTTTCCTGAGCAACTTCTAAACTAGATTCTTTGAGAGAAATAGACGATCGCTGCAAAAATAGAATTAAGTTGACTGGTGAAAGATCCCAATCGGCTAAAAGCTCTTGCTGATGGTTGATTACAAACTGATGAGGAGCAGCAATATAAACCTGTACTTCTTTACCTGATGGTTTTTGCCAAGTTTTAAGGCTGAGTGGAGATCGCATACTTTTTTTTAGGGATATATCCCATACTAAAGTTAAGGGGGTTTCGCGGTAAAGTTATAGGCATGGGGGTTAAGGATATGAAAACAACCAAAAATATTCTGATTATTGGCGGCGGCATAATAAGTCTATCGATCGCTATTGAGTTAAAACGCCAGGGAGCAAAAGTTACTGTAGTTAGCCAAGATTTTATGCAGGCAGCGTCTCATGCAGCAGCAGGAATGTTAGCACCAATGGCAGAAAAACTAACTTCTGCTGCCATGTTTGACTTATGCTCTAGATCCCGTTGGCTATATCCTGAGTGGACACAAAAGTTGGAAGAGTTAACAGGAGTAGACACTGGCTATCTACCCTGTGGTATTCTTGCCCCTGTCTACGCTCAACCAGAATTTATTGCCGAAGACAACAGCGCAGTTTGGTTGGACAAACAAGCAATTCACCTCTATCAACCAGGATTGAGCGCTCGCGTTGTGGGCGGTTGGTGGTATCCCGAAGACGGTCAGGTAGATAATCGCTGTTTAATGCGATCGCTGTTGCAGGCTGCTCAAACTTTAGGAGTAGAGATTAAAGAAGGAGTTGCAGTCAAAGCAATACAGCAAAAGCAGGGCAGAGTAAACGGGGTTTTAACCGATATAGGACAGCTAGAAGCAGAGGAATACGTTTTAGCTGCGGGTTCGTGGTCTAGTCAACTATTACCGTTGCCAGTGCGCCCAGTCAAAGGACAAATGTTATCTTTGCGAATGCCCCAAAAGCCACATCAGCCTTTTTCTCTCCAGCGAGTCTTATACGGAGAGGGTATTTATCTTGTGCCAAGACAAGACGGTAGACTGGTTATCGGTGCAACGGTAGAAGAAGTAGAATGGACTCCTTTTAATACTCCTAAAGGTGTTCAAAGTTTGTTAGATAAAGCTACTGAACTATATCCTGCGATCGCTGATTGGCAGATTGAAGAATTTTGGTGGGGTTTTCGTCCTGGTACTCCCGATGAATTGCCCATTTTGGGTCGTAGTGCCTGTGATAATCTATATTTGGCAACAGGACATTATCGCAATGGTATTTTGCTTGCTCCCGTCACCGCCTCCTTGCTTAGCGATTTGATTCTCGAACAAAAATCTGACCCTCTCTTGGCAGAATTTAGCTATCAACGTTTTTACGATTCAACCAGCATGACTTCTTTTAGCAACTTGAGCAATAGTCCTCAAAAATCTTTTCAGATAGCATCAAATCCTCAATTTCCCTTGCCTCCTGCTTCTGCTTTACCCAATCAAACAATTGTTGAAGATCTAAATCAGCTAACTATCGCTGGACGAACCTTCAATTCTCGTCTGATGACTGGTACAGGCAAGTATTCTAGTATCGAGGCGATGCAGCAAAGTGTAGCTGCAAGCGGTTGTCAAATAGTGACCGTAGCGGTGAGAAGAGTTCAAACTAAAGCCCCAGGACATGAAGGTTTAGCCGAAGCTCTAGACTGGGATAAAATCTGGATGCTACCCAATACCGCAGGCTGTAAAACTGCTGAGGAAGCCGTGCGAGTTGCTCGCCTTGGTAGAGAGATGGCAAAATTACTAGGGCAGGAAGACAACAATTTTATTAAGTTAGAGGTCATTCCCGATGCTAAATACCTGTTACCCGATCCTATCGGTACTCTTGAAGCAGCCGAACAGCTAGTTAAAGAAGGCTTTGCTGTCTTACCTTATATCAATGCCGATCCCCTTTTAGCCAAACGCTTAGAAGAAATTGGCTGTGTTACAGTTATGCCTTTGGGTTCACCAATTGGTTCAGGACAAGGAATTAATAACGCAGCCAATATCGCTATTATCATCGAAGAAGCCAATGTACCTGTGGTGGTCGATGCTGGTATCGGCACACCTAGCGAAGCTGCTTTAGCAATGGAAATGGGTGCAGATGCTTTGCTAGTCAATAGTGCGATCGCCCTAGCACAAAATCCCTCAGCCATGGCAAGGGCAATGGGTTTGGCAGCAGAAGCAGGAAGGCTAGCTTATCTATCAGGCAGGATTCCTGTCAAGCAATATGCTACTGCTAGTTCTCCTTTGACTGGCACAATTAGTTAGTAGCTGGGATTTGGCAGTGCTAAATTCTTAGTTTAAAATTTGTTCGCAGCGAAATTTATCAATTTTACAATCATTAGTGAAGCAGAAAAAGTTTAAATTCATTGATTTATTTGCAGGAATTGGTGGGTTTCATTTGGCAATGCACAAATTAGGTGGTGAATGCGTTTTTGCTTCTGAAATAGATCGCTATGCCAGAAAAACCTATATTCATAACTTTAAAAAAGTTTCTCCTCAATTATTTGAAGAAGATCTTTTTAATGAGGACATAAGAAATATTGTTGCCGATGAAATCCCTGATTTCGATTTATTGTGTGCTGGTTTTCCTTGCCAACCTTTTAGTCAAGCTGGTTATAAAAGAGGATTTAATGATACTCATAATTCAGAACGCGGCAATCTCTTTTTTAATATTGCCGATATATTAGAAGTCAAACGACCAAAAGCATATTTCTTAGAAAATGTTCGAGGATTAGTTAATCACGATCGCGGAAAAACTTTTGAGCTAATTCGTAAAGTTTTAGAATTGGATTTAGGTTATTCATTTTATTATCAAATCGTCAAAGCTTCAGATTATGGATTGCCTCAATTAAGACCAAGAACTTTTATGGTCGGGTTTCGCGATGAAGAATTTTTTAAAGGCTTTAATTTTCCCGAAAACTTGCCTTTAGAATTCAACATGAGTGATGTTTGGGGTGGAGTTTGTAGTCGAGAAATTGGCTTTACCTTAAGAGTTGGTGGTCGTGGTTCAAATATCAACGATCGTCGCAACTGGGATTCATATTTAGTTGATGGCAAAGTTAAACAAATAACTTATGCTGAAGCTAGAAAAATGCAAGGATTTCCCGATCACTTTGAATTTCCTGTTAGCTCTACTCAAGCTATCAAACAATTAGGTAATAGTGTAGCAGTAAATGCCGTTAGAGTCGTTGGTAAGAATGTTATTGCCTATATGAATAGTTTAGAGAGTAAAAAAACAGGAATGAAGAAAACCAAAAATAAAGGTGAATGGTCTGAATTATTAACTTTCATCAGAATTTTACTAGATCGGCATATTTTGCTCTCTGATGCAAACTTAAATTCAACTGGTAATTATTTTAAGGTTAGCAAAGTTACTGGTAAAAATATTAATTTAGAGTTTTTACTAACTAATCAAAATCAAGCAACAATAATCAATAAAGATACAGCGGCGATTAAAACAATACAGATTGACCAATTAATTAATAGCAAAATCTTAAATAATCTAGTTACTCAAATTAAATCTGGAAAAAGTACTTTTATAATTCCTGAGTTTGAAGTAATTCAGAATACTCTAGGACTAACTCTAATTAAAGGTGGTACAAGCTCTCAAAAAGCAGATATTTTTCTGGATATTCACAATGAGATTTTGACTAAGGAGAATGAGGGATTTGGGATTAAGTCTTATTTAGGTAGTAAGCCAACTCTATTAAATGCTTCGGGAAATACCAATTTTATATTTGAGATCGAAAATTTGGCTAAAGACAAAGTAGATATAATAAATGCTATTGATACCAGAACTAAATTGAAAGATAGAATCCAAGCAATTGAGCAATATGGAGGCAATTTTAAATATATTGCTCCAGAGAAAAAAACAATGGAATACAACCTTAAAATGGTTGATTCTTTAATGCCTCAAGTTATCGGAAACATTCTACTTACTTTTTATAAGTATAGAATTAATTCTATTTCCAAAATCATTGACCATCTCTATAACAACACTGATTTAATTAGCAAAATTCAGTATGAAGATAAAGACTTTTTAGTTAGTAAAGTCAAAAAGCTGCTGGTTGATACTTTGTTGGGACTTTTTGCGGGAAGCAAATGGGATGGTAGTTACGAAGCTAATGGAATTATTGTAGTTAAAGAATCTGGTGAGCAAGTTGCATTCCATATTATAGATTTAGAGAGTTTGAAGTCCTTTTTATTCAAAAATATTAAGCTAGATACTCCTTCTACAACCAGACACAGATACGGAAAAATTATCATAGAGAATAATAATAAGCTGTACTTCAAGCTTAATTTACAGCTAAGGTTTTAAACTTTTGGTACTTGAAAAAGTGTAGTAATACCATTAGGACAATCTTGGGGAATCAATGAGTCAAATGTTTATCGAACAATTACTAAAATAGAAAAAATTTTAATCAAAGCCAAAGAATTTAGATTGCCAGGAAAAAAGGAACTCTTAAAATCCAACAAAAACTTAAAGACTATTATAATTGATGTAACAGAAACTCCTATTGAGAGTCCTAAAAAAAACAGAAGTATTTCTATAGTGGAAAAAGCGATGCAGTCGCTCATGGGGGAAACCCCCAAGACCGCGCTGCATCAAGAAAGAAAAAGCATACATTAAAATCTCAGATAGTAATTAATCAAGAAACCAGAAAAATACTGTGTACAGCAAATGGTAAGGGAAAAGAACACGATTTTAGCTTGTTTAAAAAAAAGTAATATTTATATCGACGAAGATACAATTTGTTTGGGAGATAAAGGATATCAAGGGATTCAAAAAATTCATAAGTCCAGTTATATACCTTATAAAAAACCTAAAAAACAAGAATTATCTCCAGAACAGAAAAAATATAATAAAAACTTAGCTTCCATTAGAATTGTTATCGAACATATATATCGTTGTCTCAAAACTTTTAGAATTCTATCAGAAAGATATCGTCATCGCCGAAAAAGGTTTTCTCTTCGCTTCAATTTAATCGCTGGTATTTACAATTATGAGCTTTCTTTAAATCAAAACAATTAGCGATCGCGAC
>JBBSPC010000041.1:0-33168 GCA_038259125.1 Chroococcales cyanobacterium
ATTATCTAAATAGGACAACAGGTATATGGGAACTGCGAAGCATTTGAGCCGTAGTGCTGCCAATAACCAAATGACGAATACGACTATGACCATAAGCACCCATTAAAAGAAAATCAATGTTTTTCTCGGCGACATACTTTTCCATTTCTGGTTCTGGGTTGCCCTGTAGCACTTCACATATAGGATTAAATCCGCCTGCCTTTACTATTCTTGATGCGGTTAATAAGTGTTGGCTGGCAGTTTGTTCGTCGCGCTTAGTTACACAAATTATATGTAATTCTAAGTCGCTAAACTCAGACATTTTAGCCAAATAATCTAAAGCTTTTTGACAGCTTTGACCGCCATCGTAAGCCAATAAAATGCGCTTGATTGGTTTAAATTCTCTGGGAGTAACTAAGCAGGGTTTATGGCTGGCGCGCACAATACGTTCCATGTTTGCGCCTAGGTGTTCGCTGGCAAAGTTAGCGTTTTCTCCCCGCTTGCCTAAGATAATCAAATCACTATCAGTTTCTAGCTTATGAAATAAATCAACCAAAAAACCAGTTTCGTGAGTTAGTTTAACCTCATCAATATGGCGATCGCTAAAAAATTGTTTGGCTTCTTCGAGGATAATTTTTGCTCTTTGATGGTTAACCTTAGCTCTAGCTGATTCTAACTCTACCAACTCATTTAAAAGCTGCTGATAGGAATCAACACCGATACTACCAGAGAAATCGGCAGGCTGGGTCGCTTGTTCTCCACGGCAGTCGGTTACATAAAGGATTTCAATAGCAAATGGCTTGCGTTGTGCCAGCCATGCTGCATACTCATAGCTTACTTGAGAATACGTAGAACCATCGGTGCATAAAAGAATTTTTTTCATATAGATTATCAAGAAAAGTTAGATTACCAAGAAAAGCGGCTCAACCACAATGTGTGTGTCGGGATAGATGTTTGTCGCGACGAGTGAGATTCCTTCTTAGAGGATAAATATATAATTGTTCAACTTCGGCTAACTCGCTAATTTTTAGACATCAATTCAAACCCTTGTTAGAAAAATTTCATTGACTTAGATTTTGCTCAAACCTGTGTTATCTATATCTATAGATTGAAATCAAAATAACCTAAGCTGTTTGCAAGTTAATTTTAATTAAAAATTCTATTGGAGGTAATTAGCTATCGTGAACTTTCTAGAGATTATTGATAAGGGTGGTCCATCTATGTATCCCTTGCTTTTGTTGTCAGTGCTATCTATTGCCACAATTCTAGAGCGACTTTGGTTTTGGTCTAGGGTAGTTTTTAAAGAGAAAAAAATATTTAATCGCCTGATGGAAGCTGCCGATCGCAATTGGGATCTAGTCGGTAAAATTGCTCAGGAACATATTAACCATCCTTTAGGAAATTTTGTTTATTCTCCTTTCAGATTATCTAATCCTGACCCCGATATGTTTCATATTGCCCTAGAATCCGCAGCAGAAGAACAGCTAGCGCGGATGCGTAAGGGAGACAGATTATTAGAGGCAATTATTGCTCTTTCGCCTCTACTTGGCTTATTCGGTACGGTTTGGGGTCTAATTCAAGCATTGAGTTCGATTAAAATTAGCGATTTAGGCACAGCCGATACATCTGGAGTAACTTTAGGTATTGGTGAATCTTTAATTTCTACTGCTGTGGGACTTATGATCGCCATCATTAGCTTGAGTTTTTATCGTTTATTTCAGGCTTTTTGGTCAAATCAAATTAGAGTATTGCGCCGTACTGGTAGTCGTTTGGAAGTAATGTATCGCGATCGCTGGATGCAGGAAAACGATGATGAACCTAAAAATATTGTAGTGGATAATGAAGGATATTCTTTTGTTAATATTAAACCACCTGGAATCAGTGAACAATGACCAATGAACAATGAACAATTATCAGTAATTATATTTTTATGAGTCGTAAAAGAAACTATCAGCCAAAGCCTTTACAACCTTTTAAGCTCTGGGAAGACGATAGTGAAGCTAGTGAAGCAAATATTCAAATTCTGCCGTTAATTGACGTTATATTCTGCATTTTAACCTTTTTTATCTTAGCAGCGGTCAGTTTTTCCCGTCAACAAGCAATCAGCTTAGATTTACCTAAAGCCAAAACAGGTGCGCCTCAGCTACAAAATATTTTAATTGTGACCATTGATGATATTGGTCAGCTATATGTTGATCGAGACCTCGTTAGTCGTAGTGATTTAGCTTGGGAAATCAAAAAATATAATCAGGCTAATCCTGATGGCTTGATGACTCTCTATGCAGCTAAAAATTCAACCTATAGAGAGGTAGTAGAAGTATTAGATATACTCCGTGAAGTAGGAGGCGATCGCGTTGCTTTAGCAACCCTACCCGAAGGCTCAGACGCACAAGTCGTTCCGCCCACTCCAGGAGTCAATCCCGCCTTACCAGGATTACCAGGCAGCGTCGATCCTTTTTCCAATCCCCCCACACCTCCAACGCCTTAAGGGATGAAAAGTAAGGAACTACGTAGGTAGAGTCATTCCGAATAGCAACATCGCGATCTTTAGAAAAAAGTAGGAAGTATAGTTACCGCCAGAAGTATCAGGACATAATTTTAGATGTAGGAGCGAATGGTATTCGCCCTTAAAATACGTTTTGTCCTAATAGAAGTGTCAGTTACCATAGCTCACAAGGGTAGGTTTTTTACACAAGAATTAGAGAAGTCCAAAATTAGTACAAACAATGCCATCTGCTGAAGCTGACTCACAAGCACAGCAGCAGAACAATAATTCTCTACAACTTCCCACTTCCCCTAATCAAGTAAAAATTTAGCAAATGCGATCGCTGAGTCTTAAACAAACACCAAAGCTAGCAGAACGAAATAATCGAGAACTACAGGTTGCTACTTTGACTTTAGAGCGATCGCGCCTACTAGCTGATAAAAGCGGTGCAGCGCGTTGCGCGGGTTTCCCGCGTTGTAGCGACTGCATCAAGACGCGAGCGAATATCTTGGCTTGGTGTTCGGAGGCAATACCAATGTGCGCGTCTTTGACCTCTATTAAAGCCCTGAGATCGCTTTGACTCAAAGTAATAGTTAATTGACCGCCAGCAGGAGTCTCGCGCTCAATTAAAAGTAGTTCGGGCGGTCAACAGTTTGCCTATGCCTGCGTTCGCCCACAGCCCCTTGCAAACCTTTTCAACACTTTGCTCAACGGAGGATACTTCCCTTCGGGTTCAGCATCGCAAAGCAGACTTAGCAAAACAAAGGGGTACTAGTTGCGGCTAAAGCCTTACTCGCATATACGCTGCCCTAGCAAGGGAATGATCGACAAGACAGCTAAAAGCTAAACGCTTAGCGTTTTAATACTAATTTAATTAACCAATTTTTAATAATTCCACATCAAAAACTAAAGTGGCATTAGGTGGAATCACTCCACCTGCACCTGCGGCACCGTAACCCAATTCTGGAGGAATAATCAGAGTGCGTCTTTCACCAACTTTCATATCGGCTACTCCTTCATCCCAACCTTTAATTACTTGACCAACGCCAATTTTAAAAGAAAAAGGACGATTGCGATCGCGAGAGCTATCAAACTTGGTACCGTCTTCTAGAGTGCCTGTATAGTGAACCGTCACCTTTTCGCCTCTTTTGGGAGACGCACCGTTACCTTCCTTGACAACAACATACTTTAAGCCTGAATCTGTAGTTTGAGCCTTGTCTAAATCCATAGATTTTTCCTCTTTGGGGGTATTACTTTGAGCGATTAGTTGGGGAGAATTAGTCGTAGGCTGTTGTATTTCCGATGCGATCGCTTTCTGCTTAGAATTATTAGTCAAAGCAGAAAATATCAGTACCGAGCCACACAGAAAAACTACGGCAATACTAATTAAGATTGCATTACTCAATTTTTTGACCACCTGTTACTATATCCTTTTTAAAAATTACTCCAGAGACATTGTACATTCTAAAGGATGAGGGATAAAGGATGAGGAATAAAGTTTATTCATTGGTCATTGATCATTGTTTATCGCTTTCTAAAATAATTATTTGATTGCCAATGACGGGGTTGCGTGCAACTAGTGTACCTGTAGAATCTTGAAGTTCTAGTTTGTTAAATTGGAGCTTACGAGAGCGTTCTAAGATTTCGTTGGCTATTTTACTTTGTCCAGACTCGTTTAATTCGTACCAATTGTCGGTTACTTTTACCAACAGACTGCTTTGGGGCAAATCAACTTTAATAGAATCAACAATATCTGGGTTGTAATTTTGACTTATCTTAGCAATTTTGGTCTGTAAAGCTGCAATTAAAGTTTGTTCGGGAGTAAAGCTTAACTCTGGCTCAATAGTCACCATTTTGAGGTTTTTAGCTCGTCCTGGAGAGGTTAATTCTGAAGGAATTACTATTTCAGTTTCAGTAAGAGATTCTGGTTCGGATATTGTTTCTGGCTGTGGGGTTGAATTTTCTGGGACAATATCTACAGGTTCGACTTCGGGTGTATTGATTGTTTCGGGAACAGATATGGTGTTGCCATCAGCAATAATTTCTTGAGGTTCTGGTTGAGTAATAGAAGCAAGACGAGCCTGACGTTGGGGAAGCCATAGCCAAAATATTACTACAATTGCCATGGCGATCGCAAAAACGCCAATGGCAATCAAACCTAATTTTTCCTGTTTTTTGGCTTTAACGGTCGATACTTGAGTTTTTGGACTTGAGGGTGTCGATTCTAGCTTTTTATCGGCAGTTGGTAGTTTGGTCTTTTTTGCAGGTGCTTCTTTAACTATAGGTTGAGATTTAGGCGCAATATTTGCAGGAGCGACAGTATTGGACAATTCTTGGGTAGTTTTCACTAAATCATTAATCGAGGCAGAAGATGGTAAATCATTGTTTGAACTTTCACTAATTCCCTTAATTGTCTCCTCAAGTTTGTCAATACTCTCGTTTAACAGCTTCAGGGTTTCAACTTTTGACAAAGGCGGATTATTAGATTTCTCAGTTGGCTGATTTGCTTTTAGCTGCTGTTCTCGATTTTCTGATGATTCCATAACCTTAAAATGCTCCTGCGGGAAAAACGTGGAGTATATAACAGGACAATTTTACTGTACCTAATTAGACTATGTAATTTTAACTTTGCTTCAAACTTGAATTTAGATCGACGCTAGGCATAAGGTAATGCTTTTTGATGTCGAACCTTTTAGGGGATTTCACCGCTAATTCACATCAGGCGTACTTTGGTCAATTACTACTAAATATCTTTTTTTCACGCTACTCTATACTGAACAACAATTCATTATTGAAAATATTTTAACTAAGGCAAAACTTTTAATTTAAGCGAGTGAAGAAGATTCCCCCAGTCGATTTAACTAGACAATATAAGCTAATCAAAGCAGAAACAGACTCTGCTGTTCTCGAAATTCTTAATTCTGGTCGTTATATCGGCGGAGAAGCCGTTACTACTTTTGAAGAAAAGTTTGCTAATTATATAGGCGTTACTGAATGCGTTAGCTGCAATTCAGGCACAGATGCTCTCTTTTTGGCTTTAAAAGTTTTAAATATTGGTGAAGGGGACGAGGTAATTACTAGTCCCTTTACTTTTTTTGCCACTGCCGAGGTGATAACCAGGGTGGGCGCAAAGCCAGTCTTTGTAGACATTGAGCTTGATACATTTAACTTCGATCCAATTCAAGTAGAGCAAAAAATAACACCTCAGACAAAAGCTATTATTCCTGTGCATATCTTTGGACAGCCTGTAGACATGACGCGATTAATGGCGATCGCAAAGTCTCATGATTTATATGTAATTGAAGACTGCGCCCAGGCTACTGGTGCCGCTTGGAATGAACATAAAGTCGGTAGCATTGGTCATATTGGTTGCTTTAGCTTTTTTCCGACTAAAAATTTAGGTGCCTGTGGCGATGGTGGTGCAATAACTACTAACGATAGTGCGATCGCCAAACAGATGCGAATTCTTAAAGAACACGGTTCGCCTCAACGCTATCGTCATGATTTTATTGGCTTAAATAGCCGTATAGATGCGGTTCAAGCCGTTATTTTAACCGTTAAGCTGCGCTACCTCGACCACTGGAATCAACAACGTCAACAGGCTGCAAACTACTATCAAGAACTTTTACAGTCGGTTACGTCCATTAAATTACCCCAAGCTATAGTCGGAGGAGATAGCGTTTGGAATCAATATACAGTTTGTGTGACTCAAGATAGCTTCAACAGGAAGCTAAAGCGGAATTTAGTTCAAGAATACTTAAAGCATCAGGGAATAATTTCTATGATCTACTATCCAATTCCCCTGCATTTACAGCCTGTATATGACGATTTAGGCTATCAAAAAGGGCAGTTGCCCATAGTGGAGCAAGCTGCCCAAGAAGTGTTATCTTTACCCATGTTTCCTGGTATCTCTCAAGCCGAGCAAGAGCAGGTAGCTTACGCTCTTAAGGATGGTTTACTAGAAACATAAAGGCAATAAAATGATTATTTTTGGTGGGCATTAGTAGTAGCAGTACGTTTTGATAAAAACACAATTGTTTTTCCTGCCCACCCTACAAATTAAAGCGTGCCGATCATTGATAATCGATTATTGGTCATTGACAAAGCTTCAACTAGACTCCGCACAGCAGCAACCATAGCCACCTCGCTGTTTAGCTGATTGATTGCCGAACCAACACCAACTCCCGAAGCACCAGCAGCGATCGCCATTGGTACGGTTACGCTAGATAAGCCCGAAGCACAAAGTACGGGAATATTTACGGCATGGGAAATGCTGTGGGCAGCAGCTAATGTAGGGGCTGCTTTTTCAATTAAGCCTCTTACACCAGGACTAACAGGCTGAATACTAGTGCCACCTTCGGTTTGAATTATATCCGCTCCTGCCTCAACTAGCTGTTGAGCCAACTGGACTTGTTCATCTAGAGCTAAAATGTGTGGCACTGTAACAGAAAGAGTCACTTGAGGCAATAGCGATCGCGTTTTCTGGGTCAATTCTAACACTTCGGTTGCCTCAAACTTTCGTCCTTGGCTATAGAAGCTATCAAAATTACCTATTTCAATTAAGTCAGCACCAGCGTTAATCGCACTGACAAACAGTTTTGGTTCAACTGCCGAGACACAGATGGGCAGGCTAGTTAAGCTGCGAACTATCTCTATTAAACTTGCTTTGGCAGCAATATCAACAAAAGTTGCACCACCTGCTTCGGCAGCTTTAACTACTGCCGTTACTCGTTCATGGTCGAAATTATTTAAGCCACTAATTATCTTGAGAGCATTTTTTTGAGTCAAGGCTAGGATTAGCTGAGGATGCATCTTCATTCTTTACTTCCTTAGATTCGAGACACCGATTAGATTATCTTAAAACCTAGCCTGCATTTTATTCACTAGACTCAGATGATTTAGTAGAAAGTTCCTTTAAAAGCTGCTCTTGTTTTTGAAGGGCAGTTAATTTTTGGAGCAGCATATCTACCTCTGCTTCTAGATGTAAATACTTTACCTGTTGGTCTGTTTGATAGTGTTTAGCACTATCAGTAGATAAAAGTGTTGTCATAAAAAATTATTGTTAAATAGGGTTGGAATGTAACAATTAGCAATGTTAACCCAAAGAGAGTATATTTTGTGTATCTTAATCTTTTGATCTTTCCTTAACTGTGATCGTTTACACTGTTAATCGTATACACTGCATTAAAAAACGCCAGATCATTGAAATTTTTTATATAAAGTCTGAAATTAAGTAAGTTTCTCTTGTCATATTCTTTTAAAGCTTGTTCTCCAAGTTTGATTAGCTACACTAAAGCCCTCTAAGCTTAATAGACAAGGAAGCAAAAAACAGCAAAAATTTAGCTAAGATCATTTTTTAGATATTCTCTTAGAGAATATTAAGTTTGTCCAAATATATTTACATTTGAGCTAGTAATAAAATTTAAAGATGAGTTTACTGTCCAAAGGCTTTGAAGTAGAAATGTATACTGGCACTCCAGAAGGTAAAATCGTAGGTTTGTCAGATAAAATTGTTCAAGCTTTGGATGGTTTTGTGCGTGAACCAGACAGTCGTAATGTTGAATATACTACTGCCCCTTTTTGTGGCTACGATCGCCTGTTGTGCGCCTTGCTAAAACCTCGGCAAGCTATGAGATCCTACATTCAGACTTTAGGAAATTATACAATAATTCCTGGTAGCACCATGTCATTAGGCGGGAGCGATCGCTTTTGTCGCTCCGATCCTAATAATCCTTATCATACCTACATTGAGCAAACTTACGGCACGGATGTAGTTACCGCCAGCATTCATATCAACGTGGGTATTGACGATCCTGATTTGCTGATGCAAGCCTGTCGTTTGGTGCGGGTGGAAGCTCCTTTGTATTTAGCTTTGAGCGCGTCTTCTCCTTTTATCGACGGCAAGACAACAGGTAGTCATTCATCCCGTTGGCAAATGTTTCCTAAAACACCTCAAAAGGTACCCCTGTTTGAAAGTCACGGTCATTTTATTGTCTGGACAGAGGAACAGCTAGCAGCAGGCAAAATGCGCAACGTGCGTCATCTGTGGAGTGCGGTTCGACCAAATGGCGATCGCCGTCCTTATAATCTTAATCGTTTGGAATTAAGGATTTGTGACCTAGTTGTCGATCCCTTAGCTCTTTTGGCAATTACCGCTTTGTTAGAGGCAAGAATTATGCAAATGATGGCTAATTTAAACCTCGATCCTCTACAGCAAAGTAATTTGTCAGCAAACGATCTCCAGTCAGAGTTAATGGCTTTGGCTGATGCTAACGAAATGGCAGCAGCGCGCTACAGTTTAGATGCAGAACTACGCCACTGGCAAGACGGCAGAAAAATCATCGCTAGGGATTGGATTCAAGAAATTTATGACGAGGTGTATCCTCTTGCCAAAAAACAAGGCTTTAGCTGTTTTTTATCCCCTCTCAAGAAAATTTTGCGCACGGGAAATACCGCCCAGCAATGGTTAAAATTACATCGCCAAGGAATGCCTATTCCTCAGATTATTCAGCAAGATATTCAAGCTATTGCTCAACAAGAACGAGATTTGGATTATGCTGTATGTCCACCTGCTTTAATAGCCTGATAATTGATAATTAATAATTGTCTAAATGGTACGAATTGTTCTAGTTTATCCTGAGATTCCGCCCAATACGGGAAATATTGCCCGTACCTGTGCTGCTACTAAAACAGAGCTACATTTAGTTGCACCGTTAGGATTTGAGATTAGCGATCGCTATCTGAAACGAGCAGGATTGGACTATTGGCCCTATGTAGATTTACATTATCACGAGAATTTAGCTGCTTTTTGGCAAGAACATAGTCAAAGAGGCGGTAGGCTAATCGGTTTTACCGTCCGTGGCAGCAAAAACTATCTTGCCTGTCAATATCAGGACACAGATTGGCTCTTGTTTGGCAAAGAAACCGCAGGCTTACCCGCAGCAGTTATTGATGCTTGCGACGAGAAAGCAAGGATTAATATTGCCGAACCTAATGTGCGTAGTTTAAATCTTTCTGTCAGTGTGGCGATCGGTCTATTTGAAGCGATTAGACAGACTACCAACAACAGTTCACTCAATTAGATCTTATTTTTTTCTGTACTCTTGTTGTTTTAATCTCTGTTTTGAGATAACCTTCCATAGAAATAACTAGTTATTTTTTGGCAGACAACCTTTTACGCCTATCGGTGGTAAATTCTGCTGAATATATTTTTAAGTTACTTGACCAACGGTCACAAATCGCACTTGCCTCATATTTAAGCCTCTTGGCAGAGCAAATCACCAACCACTATAGAATTTAAGCATCTGACTCTAATATTATGCCTTCTCACAAAGCTTTCACTCCCAAAGAGCAATCAAATATTAGTTCTTTAAATCAATCTTCTTTAATCTCAGCCAAAAACGTCAGACGCAACAGCAGCTTAACTATCAAATTGGGGTTAATTACAACGATTGCAGTAGTAATTTATCTGCCGATCTATGGTAGAGTAGCTGCCGCTAAAAATTTAAATTCAGAATCAGGCAAAACTGCTAGTTTTAGCAATCAATTTGCGACTTCACCAACAGACTCTAATTCTAATACCAGCCAAGCTAGACGCTCTGCTTTTTTACCACGTATCTTTAGTTTGATTACTTCACCTTTAAGAAACAAAGCCACAAATCTAGCAGATCTTGCTCAAGCAACTCCTAACCAGCAAAACAGTTTTCTTGTTGGTCAAGTAAATAATAATTTAGACTCCCCAGATTTTAAACATCAGGCAATAACTAGTTTGGTCGCTAATGACTATAAATCCTCGACCTTACCTTCCAGTGCTGCTTTGCCAGCAGCTAGTTCAAATTTTAAAATTCACAAAGTAAAATCTGGCGATACTGTTGAACAAATTGCTAGAAAATATCAGGTTTCTATTGCAGAATTAGTCAAGCTCAATAGTCTAAAAAACGCCAATATTATCCAGATTGACCGAGAGCTAAAAATTCCTCCTAAAGCAATTGATAGTGCTTTATATGACGCTGATACAAATCAAAGAAATGTAAAATTAGCCTCTACCGAGCTTTCAGCTAAAGTTTTAAAAGACGATGGAAAAAGGTTAGATCGGCACAATAATGATCGTGACTCAGCAAATTCAACCGACGATCCTTACATTAGCAAACTGAGTTCGGAAATCGATCAGTTGCGTAATAAGTATCGCCAGCAGCCTCGACCAGAACAAAAGAATACTTTAAATGATGTTGGTGCTTTTAGCGTTGCTGGAGATGACTCTGAAATTCAATCTACTAAGACGGAGGCTGATACAGCAACTTCTACTTCTGCTAAACAAGATTTACCACCAGATCTATTAGATAAAAATGCTATTGCATTACAATTACCCCCCTTGCCTCCCTCAGAAGAATATCTACCAAAGGTGTTTAACGGTTATGTTTGGCCTGCTAAAGGAGTATTGTCTTCTGGTTATGGCTGGCGTTGGGGTAGACTCCACGCAGGAGTCGATATTGCTGCGCCTATCGGCACACCAGTTATGGCAGCAGCATCAGGAGAAGTAATTGAGGCAGGTTGGAATAGTGGAGGCTATGGCAACTTGATTGAGCTTCAGCATTTAGACGGTAGCGTTACTTTGTATGCCCACAACAACAGAATCTTGGTTAATATTGGTCAGAGAGTCAATCAAGGGGAGCAAATAGGCGAAATGGGAAACACGGGCTATAGCACTGGTCCTCATGTACATTTTGAAATTCACCCTAAGGGTCAAAGTGCAGTAGATCCTATGGCATTTTTAAACCGTCAGTCTTTGGCGAGTGCGTACTAATTTTAGGCTCTATAATATTACGCATTCACTAACGCCTAAATTTTAATAGGCGATCGCTTTTTTACTTCAAGACCTAAAGTTATACTTCTAGCTGCCATAAATAAAGCCAATGCTAGCCAAAGTAAATGTGATCTATGGGTATACCAAGCGGCGATCGCCATAGGCGCAAAGCCAAGTAAAGTAGCAATAAGAGTAGACTGGCGTAATATTTTGCCTGCGGTTAAGCCTAAAAAATAGCCGTCTAGCATATAGGCAATAGAACCAAAACCCAGAATAGGTAACAGCCACCATACATAGTTACCCACTAGTTTAACTATTTCCAAGTGACTAGTTAAAAGACCAAATAACGGCTGCGTAAACAGAGAAAAAGCGATCGCAAAACTTAAACCCGCTAACAAACTACTGCCACCAGCCAACTTAAGTAAGGGCATAAGTTTCTCTGTGCGTCCTTGTCCCTGTAAATTCCCAGCAATACTTTCGGTAGCAAAGGCAATACCATCTATAAAATAAGCCGACAGAGTAACTACCTGTAAAAGTAAAGTATTGGCAGTTAAGATCGTTGTTCCCATGGTTGCGCTGAGATTGGTAAAAATGGCGAAAGTAGAAACCAAAGCTAGAGTGCGAATTAAAATATCGCGGTTGAGGGAAAAAGTAGCTTTTAACGCAGATATGTTAATTATGTTTTCGAGATTTTTTTGCACAGATGACCAAGGAATTTCTCGCCAAACTAAGATTAATCCTAGTAATAAAGTTATATATTGACTAATTGCCGTTGCTATCCCCGCACCACTACTAGACTGTCCCCAGCGAACAATATATAGATAGTCAAAAATAATATTTGCCCCGCTATTTACCAAAGAGAAGAAGAATACTTTTTTCCCTTGTTCTTTGCCGAGAAACCAGCCTAGTAAGACAAAATTTAACAGTGTAGCAGGCGCACCCCAAATCAAAGCATTATAATAGGTTCGTCCTGCTTCAATTACTCCTGAGTCGGCTTTCAGTAACCTAAAGCCAATTTCTCTTATTGGTTGCTGCAAAATAAGAATAATTATGCCTAGAGTCACAGCGATCGCACCATTACGTAATAAAGTTAAAATAACTAAATTGGCTTCGTTTCTGCCCCTTGCTTGAGCAGTTAAACCCGTTGTTCCCATCCGTAGAAAACCAAAAGTCCAGTAGATGTAGTTAAATAGAATAGTGGCGATCGCCACTCCTGCTAAATGACGAATTTCTGTCAGATGTCCTAAAAATGCGACATCAACTAAGCTAGCCAACGGCACCATTAAGTTAGACAAAATATTAACTATTGCCAACCGCCAAAAACGACTCTGATGATCGGGTTCTGAAGAGTAATTATGATTCAATATAGTTATTGGCTTTACTTGCTAACTAATTCTTAATCAATCTATCGTCAATCGACTAATTTCTATTCAAATAATTTTCTAATTATTCATTTGAGATCAAAAAGCGATCGCTATCAAGCATTTAGAATATTAGTAACATACAACTATCCACTAAATTATAATTGAATCTGTCTTGATAAAAGTAATGCTGCAAAATAAATATATTCCCAGTGCAAATTGAGTTTTAATCATCACTATTGTCGTAATGAAACAGAAGTAAGAAGCAAGCTAATAGTTCACTATTTGTTGCCCAGATTAGGCTATTCTCCTGATAGTTGGTACGAAGAAGTAACTATTCGCAATATTCGCCTGGACTTCTTGATCTTGAGCAAACCGATTGTTTCTAATCAACAAAAGATAAATTCAACTCGTAGCCTAATCATAGAAACAAAACATCCCCAAGAAAATTTAGACAATCATATTAGAAAGTTCAATATATATTTGCATAGCATCTTAGTAAAGTACGGAGTTTTAACCAATGGTAAAGACTTTAGAATTTACCAAAGAGTAAGCTCACCAGGATTATCCAGAGGTTTATTTCCTAATTCATTAAAACTGTTATTCCAATGTAGTGGAAATGATATTGATAATAATATTGCTAATATTAAAGCTCTAATTGGGAAAGATAGTCTTAGAAAAAACAATAGACAAACCAGTAAAGTATCTACTAGCAATACCTCCACAATAAATAAACCACAAGCAAAGCAAAGCATGAAAACTATAGCGATATATCATAATAAAGGTGGCGTAGGCAAAACAACCACCGTAGTTAATTTAGCAGCAGCGTTAAGTAAGAAAGGTAAAAAAGTATTAGTTATAGATTTAGATAGTCAGGCAAACACAACTTTTGCTACAGGGTTAGTTAAATTTGATGATGAGTTTGATGATTATATTGAAAAAGCAAACGTGTCTCATGTTATAGGATTTGGAGAATCTTATCCTATTAAAGATATTAAGGTAACGTCTAATTTTTGTAGTCCAACGGTTGATATTATTCCTGCTCATATAAGCTTGATGGAAAAAGAGTCAAAATTAAATCAGCTAGCTTCAGTAAGTTTTACCTTAATTCAAAAATTAAAAGAAGTTAAAAATCAATATGATATTGTTTTAATTGATACTCCTCCTTCTCTGAATTTATATGCCAGAATTGCTTTAATTACAGCAGAATATGTAATTATCCCTTCAGATTTAAAGCCTTTTGCGAATCAAGGATTAGTAAATGTTAAAAACTTTATTCAAGATGTTAATTTGTTTAAAAAAGGAATCGGTAAAGAGCCTTTAAAAATTATAGGTGTTCTTCCCAGTAAAATTCCGACTAATTATAAATTTGTAAACAGTACATTACCTAAACAATTATCTAAAATTACTGAGAGATATGATTTACCTTTATTCGACACCATTATATTTCAACGCGAAGATTTAGCTAGATGTTCTGACTTAGTTCAAACTATAAGTGAAATGGAAATTCCCGATCCTAGATCGGTATTAGACTACAGCCCTAGTTCTCAATCTGCACAAGAATTTGAAAATTTAGCTACTGAAGTATTGAAAAAAATAGGAGCAGCATGAGTTTATTAACATCATTAGTAGAAGTTAGAACCATAACTTCTGAGCAGTCTCGTTCTAACTTTAATGAACAGAAAATAGAACAGGCTGCTAAGTTAATTGTGGCAGCAGAAGGCATAATTAATCCCATAATAGTAAGTCGGACAGGCATTAATTCTTTTCAGGTAGTAAATGGGCATTTTGAATATTATGCAGCAGCTAGAGCAAGAGAATTAAATCTAGAAATAGGAGAAGCGATCGCAGCATATATTGTTGAAGAAAAAAATGAAGCAATCATAAAAGATCAGGTTGCCATATTTCGCCAGTTTCAGCAACCACAACCTATTACCACAGATGATAGTAATTCGAGTTCTAATATAAGCAATCTTGAAACTCGTTTAACCAATATTGAAGCAAGAATAGAAAATCGGCTTGATGAATTAAAGAGTGAATATACTCAAAATAATAAAAAATTACAGCAAGAAATTAACTCTCTCAAGAACAAGCTTCCTGAAAAAATAGAGCCTCTAACAACATTTAATGAAGCCAATTTGATAGAGTTGGTTAGTAAATTAAAATCAGTTCTGCGATCAGACAAAAAAGCTAACGATATAGCTCCCAAGATTATCGCAGCAAGACCTTTTAAATCATTAACCGAAGTGTTAGAAAATGTTAAAGGATTGGGTGATAAAACTATGTTGAGAATAATTGATAGCTGGCTGTATTCTTAACTTGCGACTACTTAAAGCTCGTCTATTTAGAAAACTGTAGTTTTATTTTTATTCTCGACACCCGACACCCTAAAACCTACCCCCTCAAACAGATATCTGAAAACTATGGGTTTCAAACCTCTGACCTATCTAACCTTAAAGTGTTCTATCCGAACAGGATTTAGTATTAGTCGTGTTCTACTCTATTATCTCGATTTATAATTGTAAAGCCAATCACTGAAATCACTACTTAAATCCCTTCGCTGTTGTCGTTGTGGCTTGGTTTTGTCATCAATTTTCCACTGGTTTTTCTCGCCCTCTGCACTTTTAATTTGCATAATTCTGGTGCGATCTATCCTTTCTTTTTCATATTCGTCAAAAGCTTCTTCAATCGTAGGAAATCTTGAAAGACATTGTGTTAGTACCCAAGCATCTTCAAAAGCACTGTTAGCACCTTGTCCCATTGAAGGACTCATGGGATGTGCTGCATCGCCTAAAAGAGTCACTTTACCTTGACTCCAACTATCTAGAGGAAGGCGATCGCAAATTGGAAATTCAAAAATTTTGTCTGGTGGAGTAATTTCGATCAAATTACGTATAGGTTCTGCCCAATTATTTATATCTTGAAGAATGCGATGTTTCATTTCTTCATTATTAGCTGAAGGGCAATATTCTGGTACATATTTTCGAGTAACCCAACTCATGTATCCATCTCCAACATTAATAAGAAATAGAAACTGTTCATCACTAATAATGCGGACTATTTCTTCGGGATTAAGGATATCTTGCTCGCACTTGAGCGTAGCTCTCCAAGACATACTGTCAAGATAGCGAGGTTGCTCTTCTCCTACCAGAGTTTTTCTGACTGCGGAGTTTATGCCGTCGGCACCAATAAGTAAATCTGTATGCGCTGTTTTTCCTCCCTCAAAATAAATTTTTACTCCTCGATTGTTCTGTTCAAAACCAATACATTGATAATCGAGGTGAATGCAATTTGCAGGCAATTTTGAGGCAAGTATTTGTTGCAAATGCCACCACCAAATAGTTACGATAGTTTGTCCGTATTTTTCTATTAATTGAGTAGTTGGGTTAGATCTAATTGTTTCTCCAGCGATATCTTTGATTATTACTGTGTGTATGCAGCAGCCAGAACTTTTGATAGCTTCAACTATGCTAGGTTCAATACGCTCTAAAAAATTCAGCCCATTGGGAAACAAAGCCAAGCCTCCGCCAACAGGGCGAAAATCTTTTGCTTGCTCGTATACTTGAACGTTAATACCTTGTTTGTTTAAAGCGATCGCACAAGCCAACCCTCCAAGTCCAGCACCGATAATGGCAACGTTTTTTGCAGCAGTTCTCATGTTTTTTTGCAAATAATGATAATCGTTGAATCAAATCATTAACAAGACAAACTGTCGAGCTTATCGATGGGTTTTTACCCCTTAGTAGGCATAAATTGTACCATTTTTTATCAAAGCCAAGAGCTAAATTTTTCGCAAGTGATCTGCTTAAAATCATTACGCATTTAGCAAAGCTCAACTGCTGTGGGTTTACTCTGCAAATATTGGTTAAATAAACTATAATATGTTTATAGTAATTTTTACTATAATTGCCGATTAAACTAAATTTTAGATCGAAGAATACCAACTATATGTTTACAGCAATCAAACCTAAAGCAAACCTTTACGAGATTCCTAATGATTTATTTGGCGCAATTAACGAGCTAAAGCAAGAGTTAAACGCCGTAATTCTAGCTCACTACTACCAAGAAGCAGATATTCAGGATATTGCTGATTATTTAGGTGATTCTTTAGGTTTATCTCAGCAGGCTGCTAATACAGATGCGGAGGTAATTGTATTTGCGGGGGTGCATTTTATGGCAGAAACCGCGAAGATACTCAATCCTAATAAATTGGTTTTATTACCCGATCTCGAAGCTGGTTGTTCTTTGGCTGATAGTTGTCCACCAAAAGAATTTAAGGCTTTTAAAGAAGCGCACCCAGATCATATAGTTATTTCTTACATTAACTGTACTGCCGAAATCAAAGCTCTAAGCGATATTATCTGTACTAGTTCCAATGCGGTAAAAATAGTCAATCAAATTCCAGAAAATCAGCCAATTATTTTTGCCCCAGACAGAAATTTAGGTCGTTACGTTAGCCAACAAACTGGTAGGGACTTAGTTTTATGGGAAGGTAGCTGTATTGTTCACGAAACTTTCTCAGAAAAGAGAATTATTGAATTAAAGGTCGAGCATCCCAACGCCGAAATGATTGCTCACCCTGAATGTGAACCTCCTGTATTGCGTCATGCCGACTTTATTGGTTCAACTACGGCTTTATTAAAATATTGTCAGACAAGTAGTAGCGATCGCTTTATCGTCGCTACTGAACCTGGAATAATTCACCAGATGGAAAAAGCTGCACCTAATAAGTATTTTATTCCTGCTCCAGCCATGAATAACTGTGCCTGCAATGAATGTCCTTATATGCGTCTGAATACATTAGAGAAGCTTTACTTGGCGATGAAAAATAAAACCCCAGAAATTACTTTACCTGAAGATATTCGCACTAGAGCATTAAAACCTATTCAGAGAATGTTGGAGATGTCATAAATGGCGTTGCTAATCTAAAGTATGAAGTCGATAGTTATAAGCTTTTAAGAGTGGATAAAAGGGCTTCGCCCCAGTTATTAGTAATTAGTAGGGTGAATTAATTTGGATTAAGCTTCTCATTAAGCTCGTCAATAAATACAACAACTTTGTCTGCTTCTTGGGTATTACCTGCGCTTTGATATAATTTTAGAGCTTGATTAAAGGCAGCGATCGCTTCATCGTACCTTTTTCTAGCTCTTAAAGAAATGCCTAAATAACGAAATCCAGAAGGGTTATCAGCAGAAATTCTGGTCAAACGTCTAAACTCAGAGGTAGAACGAAGATAGTTATGCTTTGCTAGGTAAACTTTACCAATACCTTCAATAGCTTCTGCGGAATTGAGCTTTAGTCGAGATGCTTGTTGATATTCAATTAAAGCTGCGTCGAATTTTTGCTGTTGATACAGTACGTCTCCTGTACGTAAATAAATCAAATGGTCATAAGGGTCATTTTGTTTGGCTGCTTTTAATGCTTTTAATGCTGAGGTAAGGTCATTTTTGCTCAACAGAGCGGTAGCTAACTGAATTTGTAAATCAGCTAATTGAGGATATTGCCCAATTGCTTTTTGCACTAAAGAAATAGCTTGGGGGGATTTGTCTTGCTCAATTAAAATGCGAGCAATAACGCTATAAGCCTGTTCGTTGTCAGGAGCGATCGCTAAAATATGATTATAAGTCTCAACTGCTTGATCGTATTCCTTTTCTCGCAGTAAGACCACTCCCAAACCAAGATGGTTTTGAATGTTGTCTGGCTCTAGTTCAATGGCTTTTTCATAGGCTACTGCTGCTTCAGCGTTTTCTCCTGCATTACCCAGGCAAAAGCCTAAAGCATAGTAAAGTTTAGGATCGTTAGGAGATAAAGCGATCGCCTGTTGATAAGCTTTTGCTGCTGCATCATATTCTGCTCTTAAAGTCTGCACATAACCAATGCCAGAAAAAATTTGCGAATTTTGACGATCTAAACTAGCTGCTTTCTCGTAAGTTTTTAAAGCCCGATCGTAATTTTGTTTTTCTACATACTGTTTACCCTTGAGCAACAAGTTGTTAAGCTCTAGATAATTTGATTGAGCGATCGCCTGTTGGGAATTAGCCTTGGTTGCCGTAGGCAGTAGAAGAAGTGCTAGAGCTATAAAAGCAGAGCAAGTAAAGTTTGCAAGTTTGTACGACATAGAGTATTAATCGTTTTTCTTTAACAAATATTAAAATCTACCATATCCATATAATAGGCAACCAACATATTAACTGTTAACAAACTTGAGTATTATTTTCACTGGCGTTGTCATTTTGTGATTAGAATTTTAGGCTCTTAATACTCTAGGCGATGGCGTTTGAGGTTGGTAAATATTTTTCTGTCAAAGGGCAACCAATTTCTTAACTAGCATTCTCTCTAAACCAATGGCATCCATTTTTCGCTATCTTTTTTTAAGGAAGAAAAGAAGTATCCCTTATCCAATAGCTTGATTCTTTTGCATAAAAGCAGCAAATTTACAATCCTCCAAACCACTCGTATCCTAGATCTTCCCAATATCCTTTAGTCGGCATCAACTGATTTGTCAGCATAATTTGAGTTACCCATTTACTTTGTTTGTAGCCCAATTTAATTGGGGAGGCTAGGCGTAGAGGCGCACCGTTATCAACCGACAAAGGCTGTCCATTTTTCTGATATGCCATCAGCGTTTGAGGATGCGTTGCCGAAGCTAAATCCCAGCTTTCATAGTAACCATCGGCAGATTTGAAGTAAACATAACGGGCATTTGATTTAGGTTGGGCTAATCGAAGCAATTCGTATAGTTGCACTCCGCCCCATTGGACGATCGCTGCCCAGCCTTCGACACACACGTGCTGAATCACCATTGACGTTAGCGGTAGTGCCTGAAGATCTGTCAAACTTAACTGCATCGGCTGATTAACTTCACCCTCAATCCGTAGGCGATATTTTGCTGGATCGATTTGTGGCGTTTGATCGAAGGTGTTGATTAGAAGTTTATCAGGCTCGATCGCACTTACTGGAAATTCAGGAACGGCTTTCTGGGCAAGCAACAAGGCTTGCGATGCTTGATTAAGTGGCTCAAAAGCTTGCCCAACTTCACTTGACCCCAAACTCGAATTGCAGCTATTAAGCAGTAAAGTGGCACCCGATAATCCTGACCACTGCAACAGTTGACGACGAGAAATAAATTTAGACATTTTAAATAATTATCCTCAAATAAACATAGATTTTATGAGGCGAACACTACCAACTCTTAGGGCTAACAATGAGTGAACCAGAGTAAATAAGATAACGATAGGAACGGCAAGAAAATGAATGGTACGAAGCGTCTGCCAATTGACAAATAGGCTGGATAACCAATGAAATGAAGCGGGTTTATACATTGCTAAACCAGAGGCGATCGATAAGAGTAAGATCGGCAGAATGGCTGTATAAACCAATCGATGGAGTGCGTAATTTTTGCGCTTAGGATTCTGGCTCACCCGCAAAGCCTTAACATCACTTTCGCTGACAAATCGTTTCTCCCAACGGCGCGAAATAAACACATATAACCCATACCACAGCAGATTCAAGGCATAAAACCACATCGCCGTAAAATGCCAATGCCGTCCACCTGCCAACCATCCGCCTAGAGTTAAAAAATTGGGAAAATGCCAGCCTCCACGCCCGCCAAACACTGGATTGGCGTTGTAGATTTGCAATCCACTAAAAAGCATCACAAACAGACTAATTAAATTTGTCCAGTGAAAGATTTTTGAGAGGAGGGTTTGAGATGGAGACGGCTTAGATTTTCGACGTTTGGCGGGCATGGCAGAATTCATGATTAAAGTTCCTTATTCTAAATTGAAAATGTCGGAAAATAGGGAGCTAGCCAAAGCTGAATTTGGACATCCCAACCCAACAGAATTGCGATCGCTGTCACAATTACGATCGCACCTCCAGCTTTTTGTAAGGCTACGCTGTGACGACGCAAACTGAGCAGTCGCCGACTAATTTTACGCCCACCATAAGAGAGCGCTATGAGCGGTAACGCTGCTCCAAATCCATAAGCCATCAATAAACTAAAGGCACTTACCACCTGATGATTGACGGCTGCCAGAACTAGAATTCCGCCTAAAACGGGTCCCGCGCAGGGTGTCCACAGCAGTCCTAATTGAGTCCCTAAGCAAAACTCTCCCCACAGTCCAATTCGAGGACGTTCTTTAGTCCATTGCTGGATTGGTAAGTAGCTGAACAATTTATAACTCAAGCTGGGAAATAACGCCAGGATACCTAAGATCAGCAGAATGGCGATCGCGCCGTACCTAAGAAAATTAGCGAGTCCAGTGAACCATCTGGCACTGATACCTAATAAACTCCCCGCAACCGCAAAGCCACTAACTAATCCAATCACAAGGGCAACTGGACCATAGCGATGAGACTGGAGCGATCGACCCACTAATACTGGCAGAATTGGCAATACACAAGGAGATAAAACGGTCAAAATTCCAGCCAGAATCGCAATTGGAAAAGAAAGGGTAGATGTGTTCATGACAGAAGAAAAGAAACGCAAGTGCAAATTGTCAGGTTAGGTTTCTTTCAATAGCTGTTGAATGGTCTGCTCGGTCGTATCATAAGAGCCTTCGCCAATATGATCGTAGCGCATAGAGCCGTGTCGATCTGCCAAAAACAGGTGAGGCCAATATTCATTGCTGTATGCATTCCACGTTTTGTATTCGTTATCGACTGGCACAGGATAGGTGATTTGATGCTGTTTTAGAGCGCGTTTGATGTTATTCGGCTCGCGCTCAAAGGCAAATTCTGGCGTATGAATGCCAACTACTCTCAACCCCTGTGCTGCATACTTATTGTTCCATTTGACAATATAAGGCAACGTGCGCTGACAATTAATGCAGGCAAATGTCCAAAACTGAATTAAGACAACATTGCCTTTGAGATCGGCGATCGCCAAAGGCTCTGAGTTTAACCACTGCTGGATTCCCTGAAAATCGGGGAGTGGTTTTCCAGCAGCAGCCAGGGTAGCAGAAGTAGTTTCGGCTTTGGTCGCAGCAGGAGTAGGTAAAGCCGTTGCGGTCGAATTATTGCCTTTAGTGCCTACTCCAAGAGCAGCCGTTACGCCTGCTCCAACCACACCCAGACCTAAATAAAATAAAACTTGACGACGCTGACGAGAAACTTTGTCCATGATAGTTTCACCAAATAAATTACAAGAAGTACAAATCGATTACTTGCACAATTGCCAACTAATTTGGTTTAGCGTGTAAGAACTCGATCAATGAAAGTTGTTCGGATAAGAGATGAAGCAACTGGGGTTTTGTGGGTGTTTATTTTTTCATAGCACCGTCATCATCTTTCATAGTGTCACCCTGCTGCATGGCACCGTCATCATCTTTCATAGTGTCACCCTGTTGCATGGCACCGTCATCATCTTTCATAGTGTCACCCTGCTGCATGGCATCGCCATCATCTTTCATCGTGTCACCCAGCTGCATAGCACCGTCATCATCTTTCATAGTGTCACCCTGCTGCATGGCATCGCCATCATCTTTCATAGTGTCACCCTGCTGCATAGCACCGTCATCATCTTTCATAGTGTCACCCTGCTGCATAGCACCACCATCTTCTTTCATAGTGTCGGGTTGTGTTGTGCTTTCAGCAGTTACATTAGGTGTAGTTTGCTGACTCTCTGCTTTGGGAGTAGAGCAAGCGGCGAGACCACCAATTAGAGTTAAGGTAGTGACTAAGCCAATAATTTTCTGATTCATATTCATAATTGTTGTCATCCAAATTGTAGGTTGAACTTGAGAGATCGATAGGTAAATTGTTTGACCTATAAAGGCTTTTGACCTTTTAACTAACTCAAGTATGCTGACTATGAATGAAACTTATCTGAATTAAATCTATAAATTTCCTGAATCTATGTATTGGAAAGTCTCATTTAAAACTCAGCGTTTTCTCAGGTAACTGTACTTACAACTTTATGAAGTCAGAGGTCAGCAAGGTGTACCCACCGCAGCTAGTCAGAAATCAAACACTAGTATCGAAAAAGTATGTTCATGCAAGAGATACCATGAACTATAGTTCACAACCCAGGGATAAAAATAAAACCATTAATGAATTTGGGTTATTCTAGCTTCTATTTTCAAGCTAGGTCTAGTAATCATCTTCCAAACGTAATCATACATAATTCTGACATAATTCTAATATACTTGCACTAATCAGTCTTATTTTTCGCTATCTTTTTTAAGAGGGAACAGTTGTTATTTATCCTTCATACTTCATACTTCATACTTCATACTTCATACTTCATACTTCATACTTCATACTTCATACTTCATACTTCATCTCTCATCTCTTCAAATTATGGCTTTTGCATCGGTAGTACGGACGATAGAAAAATCGCCTTTAACCAGAGAATTACTAACAAAACTGGATAAAGGGCAGTCATTGCTGCTCAACGGTATTCCTCGCTTACCAAAAGGAATTGTTAGCTCTAGTTTGGCAAAAGCCCAAGACAAAAACTTATTTTTAGTTTGTCCTACCTTAGAAGAGGCTGGACGCTGGGCTGCCCAATTAGAGGCAATGGGGTGGCAGACAGTAAATTTTTATCCTACCTCTGAAGCAAGTCCCTATGACCCATTTGACCACGAATCAGAGGTAACCTGGGGACAGATGCAGGTTCTTTCAATTATCAATGAAGGAGACAATCATAAACCGATCGCCATAGTTGCTACAGAGAGATCGCTTCAGCCTCATTTGCCACCCCCAGAGGTGTTTAAGTCTTATTGTCAGACGCTACAGCAGGGCATGGAATTGATCTCGAAGCAGCTAGACGAATCTTTGGCTAAATTGGGCTATGAACGAGTAGCTTTAGTAGAAACAGAAGGGCAATGGAGTAGAAGAGGCGATATTGTGGACATCTTCCCAGTATCAGCAGAATTACCCGTGAGGCTGGAGTGGTTTGGGGATGAATTGGAAAAGTTAAAGGAGTTCGATCCTGCTACTCAAAGATCCTTAGATAAGCTGGAGCAGTTGTTATTAACGCCAACTTCTTTTAACACCATAATTGCTAATAGTATTTTAGAGAATGGTAAAAGTATTGAAAGCTATTTAGAGGACGAAGAATTAGAAGCTCTACTTGAGGGGAATCCGCCAGAAGGGATGAGGCGATTTTTAGAAATTGCTTTTGATAAACCTGTTTCGATTTTAGATTATTTACCTGACAATACCTTGATAGCTATTGATGAATTAGAACAATGCCAGGCACATAGCGATCGCTGGATAGAACTGGCAGAATCTCAATGGCAAGGTTTAGAGCAAAGCCTACCCAAAATTCACGCTGAGTTCCAAAGTTGTTTAGCCAAAACTGATAAGTTTGACTGTATTTATTTATCTGAAATTGCCGAAGAAAAACCTCGTTTAAATATAGCTAAACCTGACGCGGTATCAGTACATAATTTACAGGCGCGTCCTATTCCTACTACGCCAAACCAGTTTGCCAAACTAGCGGGGATTCTAAGAGGTAAGAGAGAAATATATAGCGGGATGACCTTGGAAAAATATCAAACTTGGTTGATTTCTGCCCAGCCTAGTCGTTCGGCTTCTCTATTACAAGAGCATGATTGTCCTGTACAGTTTATTCCCAATCCTCAAGACTTTAGAGCAATAGCCAAAGCTCATATTCAAAGTACAGCCGTAGCGGTAAAATATTCAGGTTTAGCAGAATTAGAAGGTTTTATTTTACCGACTTATCGAATTGTCATTGTTACGGATAAAGAATTTTTTGGACAGCAAATTTTAGCGACATCGGGCTATATTCGTAAGCGTCGTCGGGCTACTTCTAAAAAAGTCGATCTAAATAAATTACGTCCAGGAGATTATGTGGTGCATAAGCATCACGGCTTAGGGAAATTTATTGAGCTGGAAACTTTAGTCCACCGTGAATATTTGGTAGTTCAATATGCCGATGGAATACTAAGAGTTCCCGCTGATTCTTTGGATATGCTGACGCGATTTCGCCAAACAGGAAAGCGTCCGCCAGAGTTAAATAAAATGGCAGCAAAGTCTTGGTCAAACACTAAGACTAGAGTTAAGAAAAATATTAAGAAGCTAGCGGTAGACTTATTAAAACTCTATGCAAAACGCTCAAAACTAGAAGGTTATGCCTATCCTCCTGATAACCCTTGGCAACAAGAACTAGAAGATTCATTTCCCTATCAACCTACCCCAGATCAACTTAAAGCAACCCAAGATATCAAGATAGATCTTGAAAGCGATCGCCCGATGGATCGCCTAGTCTGTGGCGACGTGGGCTTTGGTAAAACAGAAGTTGCCATTAGAGCAATTTTCAAAGTTATTACCAGCGGTAACAAACAGGTAGCGTTTCTTGCACCCACAACTATTTTGACGCAACAGCATTATCACACCTTGAAAGAAAGATTTGCGCCCTATCCGATCAATATTGGCTTATTAAATCGCTTCCGCACTTCCTCAGAGAGAAAAGAAATTATGCAACGGCTGGCAACAGGAGAATTAGATATCGTAGTGGGTACACAGCAGCTATTAAATAAAGATGTTAAGTTTAAAGATTTGGGAATGCTGGTGGTAGATGAAGAACAACGGTTTGGGGTCAATCAAAAAGAAAAAATCAAAGCTTTTAAGGCACAGGTAGATGTCTTAACTCTCTCAGCAACACCTATTCCCCGTACTCTGTATATGTCCCTGTCGGGCATCAGAGAAATGAGCTTAATTACTACTCCTCCGCCATCTCGTCGTCCGATTAAAACCCATCTTTCTCCTTACAACCCAGAAGTTATTCGCAATGCTATTCGTAACGAATTAAATCGCGGAGGACAGGCATTCTACGTTGTACCAAGAGTCGAAGGCATAGAAGAGGTTAGCGCGCAGATACGGGAGATGATTCCTAATATCAAAATTGCGATCGCTCATGGACAGATGCCTGAGACGGAATTAGAGTCAACCATGCTTACCTTTAGCAATGGCGAAGCAGACTTACTACTTTGCACCACCATCATCGAGTCTGGTTTAGATATCCCCCGCGTCAACACAATTATCGTTGAAGATTCCCAAAGATTCGGCTTATCTCAACTTTACCAGTTAAGAGGTAGGGTAGGACGAGCGGGTATTCAGGCACACGCATGGTTACTATATCCCAGCAAACAAACCTTATCTGATACCGCCCGTAAAAGACTCCGCGCTTTACAAGAATTTAGTCAGCTAGGTTCAGGCTATCAATTAGCAACACGGGATATGGAAATACGTGGTGTGGGTAGTCTTTTGGGTGCAGAACAATCTGGACAAATAACTAATATTGGCTTTGAACTCTATATGGAAATGCTACAAGAAGCAATCCAAGAGATTCAAGGACAGGAAATACCCAAGGTGGAAGATACTCAAGTAGATCTAAAGCTTACTTCTTTTATTCCTGCCAGCTATATCGCCGATCCTGGACAAAAAATGGATGCTTATCGGGCGATCGCCACTGCCTCCTCAAAAAAAGAACTGGTACAGATTGCAGCCGAATGGGAAGATCGCTATGGTGCAATTCCCTCCCCGACTCAACAGCTAATACAGGTAATGGAATTAAAGCAAATAGCCAAGGCGATCGGCTTTTCCCGTATTAAGCCTGAAGGACAAACAAACATTGTCTTAGAAACCCCAATGGCTGAACCAGCTTGGAATTTGTTAGCGGAAAATCTGCCGAAGCACTTGCGATCGCGTTTTGTCTATGCGCCGAAAAAAGTCATCGTGCGTGGTTTAGGTATTGTTAAACCTCAAAAGCAACTGGATAATCTAATTGAATGGCTAGGTACAATTCACAAGGCTTTACCTGAATTGGAGTTAGTTTAGATCTCGCAAAGACGCAAAGAGTTTGATTTGTTTTGCGTACAAGGTTGTTCGTAAAAGTTAAATAAATACCAAATAAGATCAATTATTTAAGAGCTTTAGTTCTAATATTTGATGATGCAACAGAAACAATTACTACTCATATAGATGACAAAAGATAGTCAGAAAATTTTCCTTAATCGATTTCCTGTTAAAAAATTAGCTGATGAAGATAAAACGGTAGTTTTTAAGCAAGTAAAGAAATCCATTGACGAGCGTTTCAGTAAATCGACTAATACTGCACAATGGTTAAGTGAAAAAATTTACAATTCAACAAGTATCGAATCGCTAACATTGTTTTAGGTTTATTACTAGCGGTACTTAAACAATTTTGGTAGTTAAAATAAGGTAAAATGCTTTTACTGATTAACTTTAGCGTTATTATTTTGCGATCGCTAGAGATGAAAGAAACAACTACTGTAGCAATGCCACCGTGTTTTGATAGATGGTGTCAAAAATTTGATGATTTATTCAGAAATAAATCGCACCCAAGGGAATTTAGAAACTATTTAGGGGGATTATTGGGTGAAAGCGAGAGAAAAAACTTATCTCAAATCGCAAAAAACGCTGTAGAAGTCACATATCACCGCTTACATCACTGTCTTGAACGGCGCATTCGCGCTCCTAGTCTCGAAGGGACTTTGAGCCGATAGGCTCTGTCTCGCTCATGGGGGAAAGCCAAGGCGCGTTTTGCGAGACAGTTCGTTGGCTGGGTTCCCCCGCATAAAGAAACTGTCAAGGTTGAGTGGGAAGCTACCTGCGGGGAGTACCCCTTGGTCACTCAAAAGCCGCCATCCCAAGACCGCGCTGCATCGCTTTTTAACTGAAGCACCTTGGGTATCAGATCTGGTTAATGAGCGATGTTTACAAGTAATAAACAAGTGTAATCAGACGACAATTTGTAGCGGTTTTAGTTTAATTGTTGATGATAGTGGACATAGAAAAAATGACTGCTTGCTCCGTCCTATACGAGTCGCGAAACCTCAGCGCGGGCGGTGCGCAATTTTTCTGCTTTAGTAGTCAATTAAAAGTAATGATTTATCGTTATGTTGCGTAACATCAGATTGTAAGTGCATAAAAAAATTAAGACCTAAAATTTTATTGGCATTATTTATTGCTGGTTTTTTAATAATGCGTAAAATTCATTATGGGGTCTTTCTACATCACGTGATGAATGTAATTGTAGTGATATATATTGTGCGCACTGTAGCTCATTAATAATATTAATAAAAGATTCATAGGTAAAAACATTACAGTGTACATCAACACAAATATTTTTGTTCAACCTTTTTTGAGCTTCCTCCATAGCATCTTTAACGTTACCAAAACGATTTTTTTCTAACAAATGCTGATAATTATTATTCCAGACGTCATGGGCTTTAATTGGTCTATGATAATAAAGCTGGTCGGAGATTTGATGAACATTAGGAGCTTTCAAATCTTGCAGATTATTAAGAGTCAACTCTTCTAAAGATGTTAATGCTCGCAGCTTATTAAAAGTATATTCCTTATGAGGTATTGTTAAAAATAAAAAGCCATCTTTTTTCAAAATTAGAGATATATCTTGTAACCACTTAATAACGTTGGGAATATGTTCAATCACGTGGTTAGCTATTACTAAATCAAATTTTTTATTAATGTATTCGCTATAGCTTTCCCCTTTAATAACATAGTCTACATCTACAGCCTTTTTGGCTCGTTGAGGCTTAATATTAGAATGATTTTCAGCTAATTCGTCTTTAGAAAAATAATCACAATAATATATGTTTGCATCACTTTTAGTAAATGTAGGTAGATCAAACGCTCCTATCTCAAGTACTTCTGCTTCTAATAAATTATTGATAACCTTTTTAATGTGTTGACGTCTTTGTTGAATTTTCTCTGATTTTATAGATATAAATGAAGGCTTATCAGACGTTATTGCCTTCATAGTCAGAATTTCTTTAGCAATTTTAATTTTTTTCTTTAATGAAGCTTTGTCGGGACGACCATGACCCTCAACGCCGTCATAACTATCAAAAACAGACTGATTTCCCTGATTTTTTCCTGAAAACAATTCTTGATATAGCCGATAAAAGTCAAAATTTCTATTATGCAAATTATCATTAATATTGGCTAATAAATATATATTTGGTACGCTACTTATATCCTTCTGAAACCTATGTCGGCAACAAACGCGATCGCCAAATTTGTCAAGCAGCATTTGGCGATCATCTGTTTCAAATAAAGTTTTCATAACTTTGGTTAGACCATACGTATATATCTGACTATTTATTGATAAAACTTGAACTTTATGATTAAAATAGGTGCTAGTTAATAAAGCACCCATAGCACCAGCAGATGAACCAAATAATAGTGTATTCTGCAAACTTATGTGTACGTTGCTACAAATACTTTCAATAACTGTACTAATTAATTTGGTAAAGTTTAATTCTTGAGTTCCTACATAAAAACTAGACATTAATCCAGGAATGAAATGACCTGGATCGCTAATACATATGGTAGAGATATTATCCGTAAAGGCAGATATAATACCCTCAAAAACTACCTTTTCTTTATCTAAACTATAGTCTTTCTGAGATAAAGGTATATTTATTTTGGCAGCGCTTTGAAAATAAACATTCAATTCGCGACAATCATCTTTCAAGTAACAAAATAAGTAAAAAAAAGGAATATTGCCTATCGTAAATTCTGAAGGGAAGTAAATTTTATATACTACTGGCTCACCAATAAATGTTTCAGATGGATTTATCCCCTTATCTGATTTATTAATAGTGATTTCTCTAAATAAATTGGGTATGTAGCCAAATACTTGTTTATTAACTTTACTAGAGTTTTCCCTCAAGGAAGAAGTTAACAATTGAGCTAATTTTGAGTATTCTAGTTTACTCTGATATGTTTTCAATTTTTTTATTAAGCTTTCTTGAGTCATAGCTTTACGTTAAGAGTGCTTTATAAAATGCTGCTTTTTTATTATTAAAATATTAAGATCATCGATTATTACTATAATCGACGGCTTTAAAACTTTATGATTTAGCAATATTGCTAATGCTTTTAACTTTCAAAACCTATTTTTAGTTGTTTAAATTTTTATTCATCTAATTGTAAAATTTTTTACAATTAAGCGAATAATGTCGATCTTTTGCCTCTTTTTGCTAAGGTCTGTCAAGAAAATTCTGTTTCCATTTATGATTGTATTTATATTTGCTTAAATATTAGATACCATCTATCAAAAGTCTTGAGTTAATTAATTAAACTTTGAAGTCAATTTTAAGCTCTAAGTAAAAATAACATAGTATTTTAACAAATAGGCTCAGTGGTATTACGGAATTTTGTCTGTAACTTAAAAAAGTTAACTACAAATCTCATTTGTCTAGCTATTTAAACTACACAAATAAATTTGTTTATACTGAACTTAGTATTTTTACTTAGGTTTATTTGCTTAATTTTAATGTTTTTATCAGTGTATTTACTCATATCAAATAGCCCTGGACAATGCTATCTTGATGCGCATAAATATTCTAAAATTGGGTAAAAAACTTATGGATACTTTCTCATTTTATTGATTGGCAATAAATTAACAAAAGATTAAATAAAAGACGTTTATATTACAATTTGTCCCTGTGTACAGTTCAGCTTTCCTAAGCATATGAATTGGTATATATAGTTACTTAGTTGCTTTTGTATTGAACTTTAATAAGGATTGCTTTTAATAAATTCTTGTTATTGTTGAAGAATAAGCAAACAGAAGCGATCGCAAATCTTAAATGTTCAGAGTATTGAGACTACGGTATTATTAAAAACTTTTATCAATCAAAAAATAATGTTTGTAATAGACAAAAGCTAAGCTGAAGATATTTTTTTCAAACAACTGAATTTTAAAACGCAATCACATTATCCAAAATTAATTATCGAGAAGACATGAATAGCCCAATTAAAACTCAGCCTAACTTATCTGAACAGATCGATTATTTGCACACTCAAGCAGTAAAAAAACATAAGCAAGGTGAATTAGCTTCAGCAGTAGATTTCTATTTACAGTCAATTAAAGTAGATCGAAAGCAGCCACCATGGATTTATGGAAATGCAATTACTCTACTTAATCAGTTGGGGAAAGTAAATGAAGCATTAGAAATTGGTAAAATAGCCTTGAAAGTTGATGCTAATAGTGACGAAATATTGCGTGCTTTAGGTAGTATATATAAAAGTAATGGAAACTTTTTAAACAGTATAAAGTTTTATCAGCAGGCAATTGAAATAAATCATAGCCAACCAATCTGGGTGTATGAACATTTAATCGAGAGCCTGATTCAACAAAACGATTTGTCACAAGCACTTAAATATGGAACGTTAGGTACTAAAATCAATCCTGAATCCTGTTGGTTAAAATATCATTTAGGGAATATTTTTTTCGAGCAAGAAAGATGGTCAAAAGCCTGTGAACTATATATTCAAATATTAGAGGTTGAGCCAGATTTTCTTAATGTAGCCGATAAACTAAATGAAGCTACCAGTTATCAAGCAAACCAGGTATTAAACGTAGATGCTCAAGTATCAAATATCGCGCCAGAAAAAAATTCTCAATCTAATTTAGAAGAATTAGAAAGCACTGTTGTCAATTCAGGTAGCAGCTTTGTAGCTGAAATTACTCAGGTAAGTTTAGGTGGATTTATTCAAGGTTGGGCAATAGATAACTTTAATCCTGAAGAAACTTTAGAAATTAAAGTGATTGTGGATAGGCAAACGATTGGCATAGTAAAAGCTGAGCAAAAAGTTGTGGTAACTACCAAGCAAAATCTTAGAGGAATACCCAAAGAATTTAAACTATTAATTCCTGCTACTTTATTAGACGATCAAGAGCATCAATTTGAATTAATTTACCTCAAAGATAAGCAATCAACAACTACTCATTTCAAAGTGCCTCGCCGTGGTGTGGGACGTATTATTAAATGTCAAAACAACTGTATATCGGGATGGGCTTTAGCTGATGGTCATACAAAGTCTTCAGCAAACCTGGATGTATATATTGACAATATTTTTTATACAGAAATCCAAGCCAATAAATCCCAAAAGAACTTACTCCAAGATGGCTTGGGTAATGGGAACAATGGATTTGAAATTTTTTTACCGCTTCTGCAAGAAAAAAAGTCTTATCAAATAGGTGTATTTTTTCAAGGAACTAAAAATCATTTGCAAAAAAGTCCCATTTATCTAGAATACAAAAACTCTAGCACTCCTACTCAATCTCTATTTTTAGCAGGCGTTGATAGTGTAAGTACAGGGGGGATACTAAACGCTTGGGCAATTGATAGCGTCAATCTCAATAGCCAACTCAAAATTAAAATTTATGCTGATGGTAACCCCATCGGCGTAGTTAAAGCTACTGAAGACTATCCATTGGTTGGGGGACTTTGCACTGCAACACCTAAGAAGCTGCAAATACAGCTACCGTATACGTTACTAGATGATCGAGAACATCAGTTTGAATTATTTCTTCTAGACAAAAAGCAAAATGAAGCGCAGTCAATCAAATCAAGAATTATAGTTCCCCGTCAAAATATTGGTCGTATTGATGGCTGGAATGATAATTGCGTAACTGGTTGGGCAATACCAGAAGGACATATTGGTGCTGCAATGTTAGATGTTTATATTGATGGAACTTTCTATCAAGAAATCAAGGCAAATACATCGAGAAAAGATTTACTTAAATATAATCTAGGTAATGGCAATAATGGATTTGAATTTGCTTTACCATTGCCACCAGAAAACAAAGAAACCTATAAAATCGATATATTTTTCAAGGGGACGCCACAAAAGCTGCAAAGAAGCCCGATAAATATTAGCTTTGCACTTGAATCTGAATCTTTGTACAAGCAGCAGAAAGGTCGATTTTCCCTTCTTTATCGAGGTAAAAAAAATCTTCTGCATCGTAACTTAACAATTGTCATCCCCGTATTTAATGCCTATGAAGAATTGTGTTTATGCCTCAAATCGGTATTTAAATACACTTCTTTAAAAGCCAAGCTGGTAATTATAAATGACTGTAGTACAGATCAAAGGATTCTAGAACTTTTAGTTTGGGCAGGCAGCCATCCCAATGTTACCGTCATGTATAACGAAGAAAACATTGGCTACACCAGAACTATTAATCGGGGCATAAATTTTGCCGAAAATGATGATATTGTTCTATTGAATAGCGATACGGTGGTTGGTCCGCACTGGCTACAAAATTTAAGTTCGGCAGTTTATCATCAACCAGATATTGCTACCGCAACCGCTATTTCTGATAATTCGGGAGCATTTTCAGTTCCTGATGTGGGTCGTGCCAACGACTTTCCTCTCTGGTTAGAAAAGGAAGAGATGGTTCGTGCCGTCAGCCAAAACAGTAAGATTGTTTATCCTGAAACACCGACTGGAAGTGGATTTTGTATCTACATTCGACGGGAAGTTTTTCAAGAAATTGGCATTTTTGATGAAATTAATTTTCCTAGAGGCTATGGGGAAGAAAATGACTTCTGTATGCGTGCAGTGCGCGCTGGCTGGAGAAATATAGTTGACGATCGCACCTTGGTATATCATGTGAGATCGGCAAGCTTTCGCGATGAAAAAACTAGTCTATATGATACGGGGCGTAACGTAGTGGACGAACGTTATCCTGACTATCGAGGGCGAGTTGGCGTATTTGTGCATTCACC
>JBBSPC010000042.1:0-33116 GCA_038259125.1 Chroococcales cyanobacterium
AAAAGAGTTATTCTCGACCCAAAAAATCACAAACAAAGACAGCTTAACTATATTTTTGGCTAATTATTTTCTCTTTTAGCTATTTTAAACTGGCTGAACTATTTTCTCATGATTTTTTTTAGTCTAAACTACAGTTATTTACGAGCAATTAGCGAAAAAAATCTCAAGAACAGTTAGAAATATTCATCGATTTGCCTGTGAGCGATATTTTTGGTAAAGCAGAATAATTGATAATCAGTGTGTTTTAAGGCTTCGTCTGATTGCCTTTCTGTAGCCAAGCTGGAGGACTAGAAATGATTATAATCACCGCTGCAACGATTACAATCAAAACGATCGCAGCAGTCCAAAGCGGAAAAGTAATACCTAAAATTGACAAGGAAATTGAACCGACTAGTTCGATTGTAGCAACGATAAAATTACCTAGTCCTCCCGTAATTCCTGTAGATGCCAGCCTAGTTAAACTAGCCAAAGTTCCCATTAATCCTGCTGTGCCACCTCCAGCGATCGCAGCTAAAGTCCACTGCAAGACAGGATCGGTATGTCCTAGAGTGGCAGCAGTTAAGACTGTGCCGATACCTACGGCAATAGGAACTTGAACAGCATCAAGTAGGTTGTCGATTACAGGAACATAATAAGCCAAAACCTCTAGAATAGTCGCAATGGCAAAAGCGATCGCAGCCTCAGTAGTACCCAACCATTCAAATCCAGATGATAGGGGAATATGTCCGTACATAGCCCCTAGACTCATAACTAAAGGCGGTAAAAAGACACGCAAACCACAGGCTGCACTGAGGGTTATGCCTAGACAAAGGGCAACAATAATTTCCATAATTCTAAGTATTATTATATGTTTTTAGATTATAGAATCAAGTTTGTGTAAGGGCGAATCGCGATTCACCCTTACTAATTCATCTTCCCCTAAGCACAGTTGGTAGTGCGATATATGTAGGCAATTGTAGATATATCGCATTGTAGTTTATCTTCCGCCGACAACTACGTTTTTGATGCGAATATGAGGACCTCCAACACTTACAGGTAAAGGCATTTGCCCCCCTTTTCCGCATCCTCCATTGGTGTAGAGAGTGTCGCTACTAATTGCATCTATATCTTGCAGAGTTTGAAAAACATTCCCTGATAAAGTTACATCACTAACAGGTTCGGCAACTTTACCATCGCGAATCATATAGCCTTCTGCTGCTGCAAAAGTAAACATTTCGCCGTTGGTTTGTCCACCTAGCATTCTGACGGCATATACTCCTTCTTTTATACCTTCAAACATCTTTTCTAAGGGAGTATCTCCAGGTTCAATAGCCGTATTTGTCATCCGCACAATAGGGGGATAGTTAGCGCGAATTGCTCTAGCGTTACCTGTGGGTTTTTCCTGCATTTTTCCTGCTGTCTCACGAGAGTGGAGACGCTCTGTTAAAACGCCATTTTTGATCAAATATTTACGTTGTCCTGGCACACCTTCATCATCGTACTTCATCGAGCCTGGTAAGTTCTCCATGGTTGCATCATCCACAACATTTAGCTGTTCAATGCCCATAGGTTTGCCTAAAGTAAGCAATTCCTGCATTTTAGGATTCTCGTAGACAAAATCTGCTTCTGAAAGATGCCCAAAAGCTTCGTGAATAAACACCCCAGCTAGATAAGGATCGAGAATTACCGTATATTGACCACCTTTAACCGATTTCGCTTCTAATTGTCTAACCGCACGTTCTGCTGCCCCTCTAACTCTGTCTTCAATACCCACTAAAACATCAAAATCATTGCGGGAATGGACAGACTCAAAGCCTTGACGTACTATCCCGTCTTCTCCTTTGGCGATCGCCGCAAATCGTCCATTAACGTCTAATCTTTCCTGGACGATACAGCTACCAGTAGAATTAACAAAAGTTTTAGTCGCAAAGCGATCGCTAATACTCGCCATTGTCGTTTGGATGCGAGGATCGAAATTTAACAGAATTTGATTATAAGCCTCCAAGAGCTTACGTTTATCTTGCAGGGATACACTACGAGGATCTCGCTTAATCTTTTCTGGGACAAAATCTTCGATTGGTTCGGCAGTTGCTAGCTGAGTCTTATCTTTACCCACAAGTTTTGCTTGCGAAATAGCTTCTTCAATTCGTTCATGCAACTCTTTCAAGCCATTAAAGGTAACAAAACTCCAGCCACCATCATGACAGGCGCGTATTCCTCCACCAAGAGAAAAGCTGCGATCTACAGAGTCTAACTTTTCACCACGGAAAGAAAGCCCTGTAGACTCACTCTGCTCAACTCTAATCTCTAAATAATCTATTCGGTTTTTATAGGCTGCGATCGCACTTTTTATTTGTTCTGTTGTTGCTGTTGCTGCTGTTGCTGTACTCATCGGAGTTATTCTTAAATATATTTACTTAATTATTAATATTTTGACATTAAATTTCCTAGAGGGACGAAGATCACCATGAATACTATAAATTTGCTTAAAAGCTAATGGCTAAAAGCTAAAAGCTAAAAGCTATGAACAGTAATATTCAGTACGTCATCACTTAAATCAGCAACGGTTTATTATGAATCAGGTTTTTGCCTTTATTATTTCTCTATCGATTTTATTAATTTTTGCCAAACCCATGAATTCAGAAACAGCTACTTTGGCTATGGTTGAAAGACAAGCTCTTGCTTGGGAAACACAGGATGTATCAAGCCTGATTGGAGATTTTGCTGCCGATGCTATTTTTATAGCTGGAGGCTTTACTTTTAAAGGAGTAGACGCAATTGAGAAGGCAGCAGCAGATTACTTTCAGCAGTTTACTGATACCAAAGTAAAAATCAAACGGACTATCATTAAAGACCGCCAGGGAGCAGTAGAATGGGACTGGAGCGATCGCAACAAAAAAACGGGAAAGCCATCGGCAGCAGAAGATGCCATCATTTTTGAGCTACAGGATGACGGCAAAATTACTTACTGGCGCGAATATATTGAAAAGAAAAAAGCCAAGAGTTAACTATTAACTTGCCAATGCTGAATTGAACTATCGGCGTTTAGTAACTCAGACTTTACTTGAATATTGGTATCAGAATATTCGGGTTTAGGACGAATTCTCAGCAGAAAGTAAGCTTTATTATCTTGAGGTGATAGCAAATATTTGGTTTCAGTGATTATGCACCAAGTTAAAGGTAAGCTAGAGCGATCGTAAAGAGTAAAATAAATATCAAATTGCTCAATGATTTCAGGCTCGATAGCAATTTCCAAAGCCTGTTGTGAATCTAGATAATTGTAGGCAAAGTGAGTATCTGGTGCGCCGACGGGTAAATATTCTCTACGGACAAAAGATTCTGGTAAATAATCCCGCAGCTTAAGGATAGTAAAAATATAGTAGTGCAGACTGGAGTAGAACCAGTTTTTGGCTTTAATTAAATCGTAGTAATAATCATTAATATTGCTAGGAACATTATAAGAATCTACAAACAAACTATCATCTACCTTAACAGCGGGATAATTAATGGCTGGGAAACGATTATAGTAACGAACGCCAAGGGAATATTTACCAGCAGATAATTTTACTGTATGCCAATCATTATCTTGGTTAATTTTATCGGACTCGATGCTGGTAACTGTTTTATAACCAGGAAAGCTATATATGACTGCAATCCAAGAACGGGCAGAATTATTAGCAGTTTTAATATTTATGTCAATTGATTCTTGGACGGCAAATGGCCCTAAAGTTCCAATTACCGCATGAGTATTCCAACGGGGCCCTTTTGTCATCAAAACTGGCAGAATTAACGGCGCATTAATCGTTTTTTTAGATAGCACACGCCACTGTGAAGCCTTCTTTTGATTTAGCGTCAGGTAAACAGTAAATAAATTGCCGATGACAAATTTCATGACCTTGTAAAAGACAAAAGACAACAAAGCTAAGAGAATTTCCCACAGTAAAGATATTTTTTTCATTGATTTATCTGCTTTTCCCTTTCTTTAACCTGTTACCAATGCCTTTTACTTTTTTAATGTAAGAAATGACGAGTCCCACTTAAAACCATTACTATGCCTAACTCATCGGCAGCAGCAATCGAGTCTCGATCGCGAATTGAACCTCCTGGCTGGATAATGGCACTAATTCCCGCAGTGGCAGCCGTACGCACAGAGTCGTCAAAGGGAAAAAAGCCATCACTAGCCATCACTCCTCCTTGAGCTTGATCACCCGCTTGTTCTAAGGCAATTTTGACTGAACCTACACGATTCATTTGTCCTGCACCAATACCAATAGTAGCGCGATCGCGACTAATTAAAATAGCATTTGATTTCACGTGCTTAACTAGCTTTTGGGCAAAGAGCATTTCCTCTATTTGTTCGGGGGTAGGCTTTTTCTCCGTCACCATTTGCCAATCATCAGGGTTTTCAATTTTGTCATCGCTAGCCTGAACTAAAAATCCCCCTGCGATCGCTTTGATAGTTTCTTTTTGTCCCGTCGCTAAATCTGGCAGAATTAAAATTCTTAGTTTAGACTTACCTTGCAATATAGCTTGGGCTTCGCGATCACAACCAGGAGCAACCACACATTCTAAAAATGTTTTAGTCAAAGCCTCTGCCGTTGCTGCATCGATAGGCTGGTTTAACGCTACAATTCCCCCAAAAGCCGACACCGAATCAGCATTAAAGGCTTTTTCATAAGCTTCTGCCAAAGTATTGCCCATCGCTGCACCACAGGGGTTAGTGTGTTTTAAAACTGCTGCTGCTGGCTTTGAAGGGTCAAATTCTGTAATAATTCTTCTTGCTGCTTCTAAATCGACTAAATTATTATAGCTTAGCTCTTTTCCCTGTAATTTAGTAGCTGCTGCCCAGCCTGATGCTGCTGCACCAGTTTGATACCAAGCAGCGGGTTGATGGGGGTTTTCGCCATAACGTAGAGACTGAACCTTGCTACCACTAATGCTATAGCTGTCTTGCATATCCTCTGAGCGATTAAGTTTGGCAAAATAATCAGCGATCGCGCGATCGTAACTATTAGTATGGGCAAAAGCATGACCAGCCATTTGCTGACGAAAAGCTAACGAGACTTCTCCTTGAGACTGCTGATATTCGGATAAATATCGATCATATTGACTAGGGCTACATAAAACAGTCAGGTACTTAAAATTTTTTGCTGCTGCGCGAATCAAAGTAGGGCCACCGATGTCGATTTTTTCTATCGCTTTTGGTATAGTGACATTAGATTGGGCTATTGTTTGCTCAAATGGATATAGATTCACCACGACTAAATCCAGAGGACGAATATTATTAGCCTCCAAATCTTCGCGATCCTCTGCCAAATCTCTACGGGCTAAAATTCCTCCGTGAATACGAGGATGTAAAGTTTTTACTCTACCCCCCAATATCTCTGGTGAACCTGTGTAGTCACTAACTTTAGTTACGGTGATGCCAGCATCCTGTAGAGCCTTAGCTGTGCCACCACTACTGATAATCTCAAATCCGAATGTTTCTACTAACTGTTGCGCTAACTCAACAAGACCAGTTTTATCCCAAACGCTGAAAAGTGCTAAACGGCTCATAATTGCTTTTATTTTAAAAGACAGGCAATATTACCTTATGATATTTTCAGAAACTAAAAATTATTAAATATTTAATTTTTGGTTTGTTGGGCAGTTTTAGTATCAGTTAGGCTGATGAATGCCTCATTCAAGAGTTTATCTGCTTCATTTTTGCCCTGATTAATGGCGACGAGAGGAGATTTGAATTTATAGGTAATTACTGCTAATTTTTTAATCATGATTTAAACAAGAAGCATTTTGATTGACTATATTTAAGCAATTAGTAATCAATCTTTAATCTATGCTTCGTATGAAAGACTTTATTAATTGAGCAAACTCGAATGGCTGCTCAAAGTGAACATTATGACCACTGTGTTTGACAATCTCTAACTTAGAAAAGCGACATAAAAGGTTAATTTGTTGATTAATAGCTATAAACTTTTGGTCTAGCTCACCCACTACAAGCAGTATCGGTACGTGGGCTTCTGGTAAATGATTCCAAAGAGATGGTTGCTGACCCAAACCCCCATGAAGTAGAGACTTAGCCAGTTCAAGAGGATTATTATCCAATCTTCTGGCGATCGCCTGTTGATAATTCGGATGCAAAGTAAAAGAAGTAAATAAAGAATTGCTATACCATTGCTGTAAAAATAAAGCAAAGTTTTGATATTTAAGTTTTTCTATTAATTTAGAATCTTGTTTAATTCGCAACTCTCGCTCTGCTTGAGTTCGTAATCCTGGAGAAGCAGATTCTAAAATAACTCCTTTAAAATAATGAGAAAAATAAATAGCCAAATATAAGGCAATTCTGCCCCCCATTGAATAGCCTACTAAAAAACAAGACTCGATTTTTAGAGTTTTTAAGAGTTGAATTAATGCTTGGCAAATATTAGGTATTTGATAGTTATTATCTTGCCTAACTTTAGTTTTACCATGACCTGGTAAATCAACTACAAGACAACAAAATTGTGGAACAATCAAATTAATTACTTCTAAAAATTCATTACTATTTCCCATGAAACCATGAAGAAATAAAATAATTGGTTTTTGATAATCGCCAATCAAAGAATAGTTGAACTGATAATCTTGCTCGTATTTACTGTTGATAGTGCAGTTTTATTTTTATACCCTGGTAAACTTTATGCAGATATTTAAACACATAACATATTACGCCTGATGTGAATTACTCCGTTCAGATTCACTGGTTATCAGCTATTAGCTTTTAGCTTTTAGCTTTTAGCCACTACGATCTGCGCATAAAGTACGATTTACTTAGCTACGTAAATACAAAATTAAACCAAGCAAAACGACCAATAAAAGCATTTTGAACGTGGGGGATGCTGAAATAAATTCAGCATATCCAACCACGATGTTAAAGTTTTTAAATTCACATTAGACGTATATTATTACTTATTTCTACTTCGCCCTAATAATTTATCTCGCAACTTAAGAATGCGATCGCGATATTTAGCAGCCTCCTCAAACTCTAAATCCTTTGCCGCTTGTTTCATTTTGGCTTCTAGTTGTTCGATTAATTCAGGAATCTTTTCTAGAGGCAGATCGTAAGATTTCTCGTATACTTCTTCTAGTTGTTCAGAATTCAAACGACGCGAAATATCTAGATAAGCCAAGATTGAATTCTCTTCATTCTTAATAATTGGCTTGGGAGTGATATTATGACGCTTGTTATATGCCACCTGAATATTACGCCGTCTTTCTGTCTCTTCAATTGCCCTTGCCATACTGTTAGTTAAGTTGTCGGCATACAAAATCGCCTGTCCTTCTATGTGACGTGCAGCCCTACCGATGGTTTGAATGATCGAACTTTCTGAACGCAAAAAGCCTTCCTTGTCAGCATCGAGAATTGCCACCAAAGATACTTCAGGTAAATCTAAACCTTCCCGTAGGAGGTTAACCCCAATTAAAACATCAAACTCACCTTTGCGTAAAGCCTGAAGAATTTCTATTCGCTCAATTGATTTAATCTCCGAATGCAAATACCGCACCTGAACATCTCTTTCGGCAAAATATTCGCTGAGATCTTCCGCCATTTTCTTAGTTAGGGTAGTAATCAAAACCCGCTCATTTTTAGTCACCCGTTCGTGAATCTCACCTAAAAGATCGTCTACCTGTCCTTCTGTAGGACGAACTAAAATCTCAGGATCGATTACCCCTGTGGGACGAATAATTTGCTGCGCCACTCGATCTTCTGACTGTTCTAATTCCCACTTGGCGGGAGTAGCCGAAACAAATATGCACTGGCTAACTTTCTCCCAAAATTCATCCGCTTTGAGAGGGCGATTGTCCGCAGCCGAAGGCAATCTAAAGCCATGCTCAATTAAAACTTTTTTCCGCGCCTGATCGCCGTTATACATCCCCCGTAGTTGAGGTACGCTAACGTGAGACTCATCAATTACCAACAACCAATCATCAGGAAAATAATCCACTAAACATTCTGGAGGTGCGCCTGGATTTTTACCTGCCAAATGCCGAGAATAGTTTTCTACGCCGTTACAATAGCCGACTTCCTGTAATAGTTCTAAATCGTAACGACACCGTTGTTCTAATCGCTGTGCTTCTAGTAGTTTATTGTCAGTCTCAAGCTCAATTAAACGAGTTTCTAATTCATCCTTGATATCTTGACAGGCTTTTTCTAATCTTTCTTGGGGAGTAACAAAGTGACGGGCAGGATAAATACTCACTCCGTTCATACTTTGCAATATTTCTCCCGAAACAGGATCGACATAGCGCAAGGCTTCAATCTCATCCCCAAAAAACTCAATCCGAATAATGCGATCTTCATAAGCAGGGACAATTTCTAAGACATCCCCTTTTACCCGAAACCGCCCCCGCTCAAGTTCAATATCATTGCGGGAATACTGGACTGTAACTAAATCCCGTAATAATTCTCGCTGATTTACCTCCATGCCTAACTGTAAAGGTACGGCTGCCTTTAGATATTCTGCGGGCATCCCCAAACCGTAAATACAGCTAATCGAGGCAACGACAATTACATCCTGGCGTTCAAAAAGCGATCGCGTTGCGGAGTGACGTAACATATCAATCTCATCATTAATAGATGCCGTCTTTTCGATATAAGTATCGCTAACGGGAATATATGCTTCTGGCTGATAATAATCGTAATAGCTAACAAAATATTCCACTGCGTTATCAGGAAAAAACAGGCGCAACTCGTTACACAGTTGCGCAGCCAAAGTTTTATTGTGTGCCAAAACTAAAGTTGGCTTCTGCACATTAGTAATCACGTTAGCAATGGAAAAAGTCTTACCTGTACCTGTTGCCCCTAATAAAGTCTGGAAGCGATTATTTGCCTGTAATGACTCCGTTAATTGCGCGATCGCACTTGGCTGATCTCCTTGGGGTTCAAAGGGTGCTTGCAGATTAAATAAGCTCATTGAGAAGATATATTGATACAGTCTTAATCTTTAAAATAACGCAAATATAGTTATTAGTTCATCTGTTTTGATAATTAGCTATCAACTTGTATAGGTTAGTGCTTTACGAGAATGAAGATTAGAAGATTTTTATTTAACTGATGTGTTGATCGAAGTTTCTAATAAAACTTTCAAGAAGCGAAACAACGCGGTCTTGAGGGTCACACACGGCTAAAGCCTTTGTCTCATGAGCGATTGTTTCAAGATTGTGGGAACTATAAAGATATAAGAAAAATTAATATAAATCCCAATTAATTTTTATGGCTAGTAAAATAACCTATATCAAAACAGAAGATTTTGAGACTCGAAGAGTTCTTGGTTCTTCTGATTCCGAGTGTACTCTAAACAATCTACTTTTTAGAAAAAGCGATACGTTCGATCATCATCAAACTAAAGAAGTATTGGACATTTGCAATAAATATAATGGCTTTAATATCAATACTTTAGTTGTAAAAGGTCAAGAAACTTTAACAATTTGGATTGAAGAAAAATCAAAAAACACTCAATCTTTTGAGTCTCCAGAAAATAAACATCAAGAAGCCAATAGACAAACACAGTCCGTCAATCAGCCACTGCTAACTAAAAAAGTGACTAAGAAATATCGTGGTCAAGAGTACGAAGAAGAAGTTGTGGATTGGGCAGCAGTACAAAAAATGTCTCAACAAGATAAACCTCCTCGAAAGTATAGAGGTCAATTATATTGATTAACTTCAAATAATTTTAGAATGAAAAGAGCGATCGCGAATAAATATATCTAGTTTGCGGTTGGTATCATCAGGTACTAAATTACTGGCTTTTGATTCAAAGACAACAGACCTACCGTCATCGCTAATAGAAGGATTAAAACTATAGGCATTTTCTATTGTTTTGTCTGAAGCAACACTAATTATTTCAGTTATATTTTTCTGGCGATCGTAGACAAATATAATAATTATTTTAATTACAAATCTATGAACGTTATCAAATATTCAAAATCCAGGCGATCGCTTTGAGAAAAATTGATTACCTAACTCAAGCCTTTTTTAGTAACGTGTCACTTTTAGATTGCCTATAAAATCATGTAGAGGAAACAATCTTGATCGTAAATTAGTCAATAGTTATTGTTATGCAGTACTAAATAATAGGAAAAAGCTAGCCCGTAATGGTATTTAATTATTCACGCAGAGTTTATCTAGCGGATACTGATGCAGCAGGAGTAGTTTATTTTGCCAGAGGGTTAGAAATCTGTCACGAAGCTTATGAAGAGTCTTTAACAGCAGCAGGAATAAGCTTACAGCAAATGTTACGAGGCAAAGAAATTGCCTTACCAATCACTCATGCAGAAATAGATTTTTTTCGTCCCTTGTTTTGTGGCGATCGCCTGGAGATCGAACTTACTGCTAAGCAAATAAATCAAACTGAATTTGCAATCGCCTATCAAATATTTACGGCTGATGATTTAGCACAGGTTTTAGTCAAGGCTACAACTAATCATGTCTGTATTAATCCTCAAATTAGAAGCAGAGTTGAGCTACCTCTGACAATTCTTGATTGGCTAGAAAATGAAGTAAAAAGTATGAAGTAAGAAGTAAAAAGTATGAAATTTAGACAACAAGCTGCCATAATCGCAGTTTTGTTTACTGCCTTAATTGTCGCTCTGTCTAGTCTAGATAGTGATATTGAAACTTTATCTAAAGCAGGAATTGTCGAGCGAAAGCCAGAGATTATCGTCAATCAGCTAGGATATTTGCCTCAGTGGCACAAAACAGCATTTTTTCGCCAAAGTATGGCATTTAATTTTAAGGAGATCGAAGCAAATGATTCTGCCGAGTTAGTTGACTCTGAAACCAGAGAAGCAATCGATACATTCCCCTTAAGTCAAGGAAAAATAGATCCTGTTGTTCAGGATCAAATTTATACAATCGATTTCAGTAGAGTCAATAAACCAGGCACTTATTTTCTCAAGCTGGGAAAATTTGAATCTGCGCCTTTTCCAATTGGTACAGATATTTACCAAAAACCTTTGGTTACTTTATTACGCTCTTATTATCTGCAAAGATGTGGTGTGGCTATAAATGATCCGATTACGGGCATATCCCATGCTCCTTGTCATGTTAAAGATGGATTAATAGCTCACCAAGATCAGTATCATAAAGCAGGAGCATACGTTCGGGCTTTGGGAGGTTGGCATGATACGGGTGCCTATAGTAAGTATGTGGCTACTACTACGGTAACAATTGCTAATTTGCTCAATCTTTACGCCCAGTATCCAGATTTATTCCCTGATAGTCAGTTAACCATTCCCGAAAGTGGTAATGGAATGTCGGACTTACTCGATGAGATGGCATTTGGTTTAGATTGGCTTTTAAAAATGCAGCGAGAAGACGGGGCAGTATATCGCAAGTTGTCAGGAAAAAAATGGCCGATGAATTTAGCTCCTGATGAAGATAAACAACCTCGTTATATTTATGGTATTTCTACCCCCGAAACTGCCAAGTTTGCAGCAGTAATGGCGATCGCTAGTAGAAACTATCAATCTGTAAACCCTGAATTGGCATCTAGGTATTTAGCTGCTGCTGAGTCGGCTTGGCAGTATTTGCAAAGGCAACAGGAAATGAAAGTGGACTTGGGAAAAGGAGATGATAGCGGCTCCGATCAATATTTGTTTTCAGATTTAAATCAGGAGGAGAGCTTAAAAACTGATACAGACGATCGCTTTTGGGCAGCAGCAGAACTATATATCACTACAGGAAAACAAGACTTTGCTGAGTATTTTTCTACTTATTTAGATCGGGTAGACTATACATTATTTGACTGGAAAAATCCTGCCCCTTTGGCATTGGTTGACTACCTCCGACAACAACGTCAGCCAACTTCAGATGAACTTATTGCCAAGATTAAAACTAAAATTTTACAACGAGCAGATTTGCTTTTAAATCAAGTCAATCAAAGTGCTTATCAGATCGCTAACGATCGCTTTATTTGGGGTTCTAATAAGATGACCGCCGAAGATGGTGTTACTTTAGTTTATGCTTATCAGTTGACTAAAAATCAGGCTTATTTTGATGCTGCGATCGCTCAACTAGACTATATTTTAGGACGCAATCACTTCGATCAAACCTTTATTACAGGAATCGGCACTAATGCTGTGATGCACCTTAGTAACCTGTACACTAGGGCAAAGAATATTTCTCTTCCTGGTTTAGTGGTGGGAGGTCCTAACGCCAAAGCTCTAGATGGCACGGTGTATATAAACAAAGGTCAACTTAGCTATATTGATGACGAAGATTCCTATACTACTAATGAAAATGCGATCGATTTTAACGCTTCAGTTATTAGTCTCATGGTTAATTTGATTATGAATGCAAAATAATCCTCTTTATTTATTGAATAATTATTAAGGCGATCGCATGATATACAATCCAAAAAAATCCCCCAGAGTCCGTGGATTTGGGGGCTAAATTCTATTCAAAAAACAATATTTAAACTAATGCAGCAGCAGCAGCTTTGATTCCAGCTTTAGAATCAAAATCGTGACCAAGCTCAATTAAAGTTGCTTCAAGACAAGAAATCGCCGTTAAAATATCGCGATCGCTCACAAAGCCAAGATGACCAATACGGAAAATTTTACCCTTAAGATGATCTTGTCCTCCTGCTAGGGCGATATCGTATTTTTGGCGCATAGTAGATCTGATTGCTTCAGCATCATCAGTCATAATCGCCGTTACCGCAGTACTAGCTGCATCATCAGGTGCAAGTAGCTTTAACCCCATTGCTTGAGCAGCAGCGCGGGAAGCATTGGTTAAGCGGAGATGACGAGCAAAGATGTTTTCTAATCCTTCTCTTTGCATCATTTGTAGGGCAGTTTGCAAACCATACATTAAGTTGATAGGAGGAGTAAAGGGAGTGCTGTCTTTAGCGTTGGCTTTTTTGTACTTACCTAAGTCCATATAGAAACGCGGAAACTTGCTAGTTTCGTAAGCTTTCCATGCTTTATCGCTGACAGCAATAAAGCCCATCCCTGGGGGAATCATATAGCCTTTTTGTGAACCAGATGCCACTACGTCTAATCCCCAGTCGTCAATAGGAATATTGTATGCACCCAAGCTGGTTACCGCATCGACAATAATTAAAGCTTCGCCGTGTGCTTTAACGTGCTTATTAATGGTTTCTAAATCGTTAAGTACTCCAGCAGAAGTTTCTGAGTGGGTAATTACAACCGCTTTAATTTCCTTGTTGCTATCTGCTTCTAATTTAGTGCGAATTTCTTCTGTGTCTAAAGGTGTTCCCCAATCAGCAGTAATACGCTCAGTTTGTAGACCAAAAGCTTCGCAAATCTGCGCCCAGCGATCGCCAAACTTACCGTTAACTCCGACCAAAACGCGATCGCCAGGACTGAGGAAGTTAATCATTCCCGCTTCCATTGCCCCCGTACCTGATACGTTAAGGGAGAGTACTTCGTTCTTAGTTTGGTGTAACCATTTTAAATTCTGATTGATCTCAGCGATGATCTTACTAAAGTCACCACTGCGGTGTCCGATGGGATGTTTACCTAAAGCCATTAATACTTTTTCTGGAACTGGTGTAGGTCCAGGAATCATCAACATATGCTTGTCTTCCATGAAATCGTCCTTTATATTCAGCTAATCGAATCGTCCATTTTATCTTATGGCAAGGTGTAATTACATTTCTAAAAAAAATTAGTAAAAAAGCGAGATACAGCGATCAAATCATAGGTTAAGACGTTAGCCTGACTGCATAATCAATTTCCCGAAAATTCTCAACATGGCGATTGGGTATGCGTACCTTTACGGAAGCACCCCTCACCATCGATACTACCTTTTGATTTTCTCACTCTATTTTTGATAGGAAACCAACAATGTTTTATTTTGTTTAAATTCAGGTGAATATGTATGGCTATTTCAAACAGCAAGCTGAATATGACGCTGCTTATCGTATTTTAGTCATTTCAGAAGCTCTTTGACTAAAGCGATCGCTTGACTTGCAGTGCCGACTCGAAAAACTCGATCGGACGCTAATTGAGTAAAAAACTGACAGGTTAATTCACTTTGATTTAATAAAATTACTGGCTTGCGGTTTTTTAAAGCCAAGGCTACTTCTGATGCGGTTCCTAAACCCATGCCACAGGCAATTACGACATTAGAAGACAAGACGTTAATATTATTTCGTCCATTTCCTAAATCAGTGACAATGGGAATATCTATAGCTTCCGACATTCCTCTGGTATCATCACTCGGCAAAATTCCTATCACTAATCCCCCAGCAGCTTTTGCACCACGACTTGCTGCATCCATTACCCCTGCCTTTCTCCCTCCAGTAAGCAGCACCCAACCTTGTTTGGCAACTAATTTACCTAACTGATGAGCTACTTCGATATCTTGTGGAGTGGCTGCATTCCCTGCACCCATAACCCCAACTACAACTTTGCTCATAAATTTGCTTATGAAACTGTTTGGCTTAGTAGGAACAACCCGTCGCGACAGCGATTCCCTATAACGAGAGGTTCATTTTCGTCTTGATAGTGAACCTCTTGATCGATTTACTTAATAAAGGTTTAAGCAGTAGCCAATTCAGGCTGAGTACGCTTACTATTGCGAATACCTTCAATAGCCTCAGCATAATCAGGAGCTTTGAATACAGCAGAACCTGCCACAATCGCATTAGCACCAGCTTCTAGAACCTGCCAAGCATTATTAGGCTTTAGTCCACCGTCAACTTCGATCCAAGGATCTAAGCCTTTTTCATCGCACATTTGACGCAATTTGGCTACTTTATCTACCATTCCTTCAATAAAGCTTTGACCACCAAAACCAGGATTAACGCTCATGATCAAGACTAAATCACAAAGAGGAAGAACATATTCGATCAAAGATAAAGGAGTTCCAGGATTTAGCACTACTCCAGCTTGCTTACCTAGTTCGCGAATTTGTCCTAACGTGCGATGTAGGTGAGGAGAGGCGTTGTGTTCTGCATGAACGGAGATAATATCTGCACCAGCTTTAGCAAAATCTTCGACATACTTTTCTGGTTCAACAATCATTAAATGCACGTCCAAAGGCTTTTTAGTGTGAGGACGAACAGCTTTAACAATCATCGGACCAATGGTAATGTTAGGTACAAATCTACCGTCCATAACATCAATATGAATCCAATCAGCACCAGCTTTGTCTACAGCTTCAATTTCTGCGCCTAAACGACTAAAATCTGCTGATAAAATTGAAGGAGAAATAACAGTTTTTTTATTAGTCATAATTTATTTTTATGGGGTGAGGTTTTGTAACGAGTGTAACAAAAATTCATCTATTTAGCTAATAAGATATCATGTTTTCCCAAAGACAAACTGTAAGCTATACTAATGTATTTTATTTGCTTAAAATTAGATTATAAGATCAATCCTTGAGAATTTTATTTAAGGTTACTAAAGGTTAATAGAACAATACTTTTTTATGAATTAAGCAACGAAATTTGTAACAATGGAGATTAGAGAAAATCTTAATTTGTATTTCGTTGCCGCCCATGAAAATTGCGAACGATGTTACTGAGTTAATTGGTAACACTCCCCTAGTAAAACTTAATCGTATTCCCCAAGCAGAAGGGTGCGTTGCTCAAATAGTTGTCAAGCTAGAGGGAATGAATCCCGCAGCATCGGTAAAAGACCGTATTGGGGTAAATATGATTAATGCTGCTGAAGCTACAGGGACAATTACTCCTGGCAAAACAATATTAGTTGAACCCACATCTGGGAATACAGGAATTGCCCTAGCTATGGCTGCTGCTGCTAAAGGATACAAGTTAATTCTGACTATGCCCGAAACTATGAGCAAGGAAAGACGGGCAATGTTAAAAGCCTATGGCGCACAGCTCGAACTAACCCCTGGTACTGAAGGAATGGGAGGCTGTATTAGAAAAGCCCAGGAAATAACTGATAGTCTTGCCGATGCTTATATGTTGCAACAGTTTAATAACCCCGCTAATCCTGAGATTCATAAAAGTACCACCGCCGAAGAAATTTGGGCAGATACAGATGGAAAGGTGGATATAATCGTGGCGGGAGTGGGTACAGGTGGAACAATTACAGGAACAGCAGAAGTTCTTAAAAGATATAAACCAGAGTTGAAAGCGATCGCCGTTGAACCAACAGGCAGCCCTATACTTTCGGGGGGAAATCCAGGTTCGCACAAAATACAGGGCATTGGTGCGGGGTTTGTCCCAGAAGTGCTAAAACTAGATTTAATTGATGAAGTTGTAACGGTTACGGACGATGCGGCAATTGATTTTGGTCGTCGTTTGGCTCGTGAAGAAGGCTTACTGTCAGGCATTTCTACTGGTGCAGCCCTAGCAGCAGCAGTTAAAGTAGCGCAAAGACCTGAAAACAAAGATAAACTAATTGTGATGATTCAGCCTAGCTTTGGTGAACGTTACCTTAGTACTCCTTTGTTTGCTGATTTAGAACAGCCTGTATTTAATTAAATAGCTTTGAGCTTCAGAGCCATTAACTTTTAACTTCTCTCTAAACTCACTTACCCTTTAAATTGAGTACATATACATTCACTAATGTCGAGTCGTGAATCATTATCAAACACTCCAACTTAACTCTAAAGCCACCCAGCAAGAAATTAAGCTCGCCTATCGTCGTTTAGCCAAGCAGTTTCATCCAGATAGCCAATCAGAAATCCAAGACTGTGACAGAATTATTGCTCTCAATGCTGCTTATGAAATATTAGGCGATCGCCGTAGCCGACGCTTGTATGATCGACAGCAACAACTTGGTCAAACTAGCGATTTTTTTGCCGATCGACAGGCAAGAAATGCAGCAGCCCAACAACAGTATCGCCGACATAAAGCCACTAGTCGTCCAGAAATCAGCTATCAGCAATGGTTGAGAGAAGTTTATCTTCCCATTGATTGTTTAGTAACCAATATTCTTCATCCTCTAAAAATAGAAATCGAAAAGCTAGCAGCAGATCCTTTTGATGATCTATTAATGGAAGATTTTCAGACTTATTTAGATACCTGCAATGATTATTGGGAACAAGCACAGCAAAAGCTAGCTTCTCAGCCAAATCCATCTCAAGTAGCAGGAGTAGCAGCTAATATTTACTATTGTATTAACCACATCGGCGACGGCATTAAAGAATTAAAGTGGTTCACCATGAACTATAACGATCAGTATCTACATACAGGTCAAGAAATATTTAGAATTGCAGGCAAATTACATCGTCAGGCTCAAGAAAAAATTGAATTTCTTTTGTGAACTAAACAGCATCCCCTTACTTCAGAATTACTAATACCGCTGCGCGGAAGTAGCCAAATGAATGGTAGCTCAGGAAAACTGTAGTCATGTGCTTATATCAACAATCGCGATCTTCAAAAAAAAGTAGCGAGTGGCAAGCAATATTCAACCTAGTTATCAATACAAAGCTACCACAAGAAATTTAATTGGAATGACTGGTCTATTTTTTGGCAAGAATTATCTGATTTTACCGATTTGAATCAAGTCGATAGTTAGGAGCTAAGTCTGTTGCCGATTTTTCCCTGGGTGCAAGGCGACCACTATTAGAATCATTAGTCTTGCCATCATTTCCCGATCCTCCAGAGTCTTTATCTTTTTTGAAGAAAGATTCTAAACTTTTGATGACGATATATAGAGAAGGAACTAAGAATAAACTTAAGACCGTAGCAAAGAGCAATCCTCCAAATACGGCTGTCCCTAGTGACCAACGGCTAGATGCACCCGCGCCTGTGGCTACTACCAAAGGATAAAAGCCAACCAAACTAGAGATGGCTGTCATTAGAATAGGACGAAAACGCTCTTGTCCTGCTTTAATCGCTGCTTTGGTAATATTTAGTCCCTGTGCTTGTAGCTGGTTGGCATATTCCACAATTAAAATTGCGTTTTTACTAGCTAGCCCAATCAACATTACCAAACCAACCTGGACGTACACATCGTTGTTAATGATCGGCCAAATACTGCCAGCCTGAAGGATGTTGGCTCGAAACCAAATAGCTGAGATCGCACCTAGAACTGCCAAAGGTACGGTTAGCATGATAATAATCGGGTCTACATAGCTTTCGTATTGAGCAGCAAGAACTAAAAACGCCATCAACAAGCCTAAGCCAAAGATTACTCCAGACTGTCCCCCAGCGGATTTTTCTTGTAAAGCTGTACCAGTCCACTCATAACCTAAGCTAGCAGGTAAAGTTGCTGCTGCCGTTTCTTCCATGGCTTTGATTGCTTGTCCTGTACTAAAGCCAGGGGCAGGAGAGCCTTGAATTTTGATAGCGCGAAATAAGTTGTAGTGGGTAATAATTGAAGGTCCTGTGAATCTCTTGAGACTTACTAAAGTACCTAGAGAGACTGACTGCCCACTGGCAGAATTAACATAGAGTTTATTGATATCCTGTGGGTTGGAGCGAAAATCGCCGTCAGCCTGAATATATACGCGGTATTGTCTTTGTCCCAAAACAAAGTCATTGACGTATTTAGAACCGAGATAAGATTGGAGAGTATTAAATACGTCGTCGATATTAACGCCGATTGCTTTAGCGCGATCGCGATTTACATTCACCTCAATTTGAGGCGTATTAGCTGCAAACTGAGTAAATGCCGCGCCGATTTCTGGTCTTTTATTGGCAGCAGCAATCATTTTGTTGGCATTTTCTACCAGGACTGAGATCGGCAACCCAACACGATCCTGGAGTTCAAACTCAAACCCACCAAAGGTACTTAAACCCCTGACAGGCGGAGCATTAACCGCCAAGGCTCTAGCACCTTTAATATCCCCCAATGAAGCATTAAGACGACCAAGAATTGCATAAATTGACTGGTCTTGGTTTGGTCTATCATCCCAGGGCTTAAGCTTACTAAAAACAAAACCGCGACTGCTGCCGTTACCTTCAAAACCAAAACCACTTAAGGCAAAATAGCTTTGAATATCTTCTATTGCGCTCATTTTATCGCCTACCTGTTCCATTATTTCCTGGGTGTAGTTGAGCGATACGCCATCAGGTGCTTGAACAATTGTATAAAAATAACCCTGATCCTCTTCTGGTATAAAACCTGTGGGAATTGAGTTATAAAGAAAATAGGTAAAGATAATCAGGGCGGTAAAACCCGCTACTATAAAAGGACGGACGATTTTTTTTGATAAAAAGGTAATACCTTGGGTGTACTTAACGTTGATCCAGTCAAAACCCTGATTAAACTTATTAAAAAATTTGCCTAAAATACCTCTTCTTTCTTTAGGCGGGCGTAACAAAATACCTGCTATGGTGGGCGAAAAGCTAAGGGCATTAAAAGTTGAAAGAGCGATCGCAAAGACAATCGTTAGGGCAAACTGCTTAAAAATTACCCCTGTCGATCCAGGAAAGAAGGATACGGGAACAAATACTGCCATCAAGACCAAAGAGGTGGCAATTACTGCCCCGCTCAACTCGTTCATCGTCTCAACAGCAGCAATTCGCGGTTTCATACCCCGTTCTACTTTAGTGGAGATCGCTTCTACCACCACAATTGCATCATCTACCACTAGCCCTGTAGAAAGTACCATGGCAAACAGAGTTAAGGTATTAATTTGAAAGCCAAAAATATTGAGGAAGATAAAGGCACCAATTAGAGATACAGGAATGGCGATCGCTGGAATAATCATCGTGCGCCAGTCTTGCAGGAAGATAAAAATGATTAAAACTACCAGCAAAATCGCCTGCACCAAAGTTATAATCACCTCTTTCAACGATACCTGGACAAATTCCGTAGTATCTAAGGCAATTTCATATGTCATTCCTGGAGGGAAGTTTTTGGATAGTTCGGCAACTGTTTCTCTAATTGCGCTACCAACCTGCAAGGCATTACTGCCAGGAAGTTGAAACATCCCCATCCCTACCGCAGGCTTTCCTTTGAACTTTGCCGAGGTATCATAGTTTTCTGCCCCTAATTCTGCTCTGCCAATATCTTTTAGCCTGATTAAATTACCGTCTTCTCCTGTAGTAACTACTAAATTGCTAAATTCTTCGGCACTTTTTAATCTACCGGTTGCCCGAAGCGTAAATTCAAACCTTTGATCATCTTGGGTGGGTTGTTTACCAATGCTGCCTGCACCCACCTGAATATTTTGTTCTTCTAAGGCATCAGCTACATCTTGTGGACCTAAATTGCGCGCAGCCAAAGCATCAGGATCGAGCCAGAGACGCATGGCGTATTTTCTTTCGCCAAAAATAACTGCCCGTCCTACCCCTTCAATTCTTTTGACCTGATCGAGTAAATAAAGATCGAGATAGTTACTCAAAAACAGGTCGTCATATTCTCCGTTTTCGGCAAAAAAGGCAATCCCCAACAGTAAGTCTGGAGATGATTTTTGTACCGTTACACCAGTCTGTTGCACAACGCTTGGTAGGCGCGGTTCTGATAAAGACTCCCTGTTTTGTACATTTACCTGAGCAATATCACGGTCTACATCTGGAGGGAAAGAAACTGTTATATTGCTGACACCATTATTACTAGTGTTGGAGGAGATATAGCTCATGTTCTCTACCCCATTGATTTCTCGTTCAATAATGGTGGTAACATTGGTTTCAGCGGTTTCTGCATCTGCGCCAATATAAGTCGAACTTACTTCAACTTGAATTGGGGCTATCTGGGGTAATTGAGAAATAGGCAATATAGGAATGCTTATTGCCCCGACTATCACAATAATGGCAGCGCAAACTGTCGTTAAGATTGGACGTTTGATAAACGGATCGGCGATACTCAGAAGCATTTTAATTACTAATTGCTAGTTATTGATTACTGATGTACGGGCGATACTCTACGAGAAGGCTTGCGCCAACGGGAACCGTCCCTAACTAATTTGGTCAATGGTCAATGGTCATTGGTCACTGTTTTACTTTACTGGTGGCGGTTTCTTCTCCAGGATTGATCGGCATACCATCGGCTAGATTAAGAATGCCAGAGGTAATTAATTTGTCCCCTGACTCTAACCCAGAAATTACCTGATAAGACTGACCTTGAATCTCTCCTAGCTCCACAGGCTTTTGTTTGGCAACCATAGCAGTTGAACCATCTTTTTGTTTTTTCTCTACCGCCACAAAAACAAAGTTTCTGCCTGCAATACTAGATACTGCCTCGGTGGGAATTAAAAGCCCTGGCTTTTGTGACCATATTATTCTTGCTCTGGCGAAGCTATCATCTCTTAATCTACCGTCGTTATTGAATGCTGCCTTGACTAAAATTCCCTGACTACTTCTATCAGTTTTTGGTGAAATAAAGCTAATATCTCCTTTGGAGATTGTTTTTCCTTGAGGGTTGATAATCTCAACTGGTAAACCAATCTTTAGGTCAGCAGCCTGTTCTGTGGGAACGCTAATGTTTAGCTCAAAAGCATCATCTTTAGTGATGCTAGTTACTTGATCTCCTGCCTCGACATAATCACCCACTTTGGGCTGAATATTGCCCACTGTCCCATCTATGGGTGCAGTCAGCCGATTATAGTCAAGAGTGTCATTAGCAATGCCTACTCTTGTTTGCGCTTGTTTGAGAGCAGCCTGTTGTCCGGCGATCGCCGAGCTAGCCGCAGTTACTTTTTCTTGTGCCGCACCAAGTGCTTTTTGACTAGAATTGATTGCCGCTTTTAAAGCATCACGCTTTGCTTGTGCCACATTTACGTCCCTAGTGCGATCGTCTAAAACCTGTTGAGACTGCGCCCCTTCTTTGACTAAAAACTGACTCCTGCCTAGGTTAGTTTTGGCTGATTCTAATTGGGCTTGTTGCTCTTGTAAATCTGCTTTACTTTGCTCAACTGCTGCTTCGGCTTGAGCTACTTCCGCCTGTGCGCCTCTCAAATCTGCCTCAGCACTACTGACGTTAGCTCGCTGAATATTTACTTCGGATTCAGCAGCATTAACTTGTCCCTGCTCTTGGTTTAATTGCAGTTCAACAATCAAATCTCCTTTTTTTACTGGATCTCCCTCTCGAGCAGCAATTTTGATAATTCTGCCATCAACTCTAGGGGCAAGGGCTACTCTTTGTTTGGCTTCTAAGTTACCTACATATTCAGAGCTAGTCTGTACAGTAGACTTATTTAAATCTTTAACCTCGACAGCAGCAGGGGGCGCGGGAGCTTGGGCTTCTGGCTTTTTTCCACATCCTGCTAAAGCAAAAAATAATAAGGATATGCTAATAGTTTTGCTGGCGATCGCGAAGCCAGTCCAAGACATCTCACTTTTCTGTCTCATAGCAATATAAATAAATAATTAAAACTTTATCCTTGGTCTATAATATGACGCAGATAGACTCTTAATCGCAAGTAGGTACTATTTAGTATTATAGTTACCTTATGGTTTCCAAAGAAGAACAAGAACCCCTCCTAGATAAAGATTGCCCAGTACGCCAGCTAATAAATATTGTAGGTGACAAATGGACATTGCCAGTTTTATATGTCTTAAAACAAGGCACTAAACGGTATAGTGAACTACAGCGAGAAATTCCTGGGATTTCTAAAAAGATGCTGACCCAAACATTGAGAAGGCTAGAGTCAGACAAAATTGTAAAACGGACGGTTTATGCCGTCATCCCTCCCAAGACAGAGTACAATTTGACTATTTTTGGTGATAAGTTAATCGATCCTATAGAAGTTTTGGCAGATTGGGCTTGGGATCATCAAAAAGAACTAAAGATAATTTGTAATCGTCGTTACAAAACGCTAGGTAAAAAAGCCAAAGATTACCAATAAATAGCAAAATAAAGGTTAGGCTACAGCTAAATTTTTTCCACTTCTAAAATATGAAAATCGGCGCAGTTAAGCTATTTGATCGAGCAAGTTTAGGTTTGTCGGTAATGAACCTCTACATTATCAAGGAGTTGATTCTGCCGTTTTTGTTTGGCATGGGAATTTTTACTTCTTTGGGTTTATCTATTGGCGCAGTATTTGAATTGATTCGCAAGGTCACTGACTCAGGCTTATTTTGGGGAGTAGCTGTTAAAGTGCTGATTTTGAAAATGCCAGGATTTATCGTGCTGGCGTTTCCTATGTCTATCTTGCTAGCGACATTGATGAGCTATAGCCGTTTATCTAACGATAGCGAATTAATTGCCCTACGTAGTGTTGGGGTTAATATTTATCGTTTAATTATGCCAGCGATCGCCTTTAGCTTGTGTATTGTTGCTCTTGCCTTTTTATTTAATAATTTTATTGCTCCGGCTGCCAATTATCAGGCTTCAGTCACTCTGAGCAAAGCACTGGGAGAAACTAGACCTAATTTTAAGACTGAAAATATTTTATATGACGAATATACAGAGATTCCCATAAAGGGAGATCAAACCAAAGAAGTACTAACGCGGTTGTTTTATGCCGAAGAATTTGACGGTGAGCAAATGAAAAATCTAACGGTATTAGATCGTTCTCGCGGATCGGTTAGTCAAATTGTTACGGCGCAATCGGCTAAATGGAATGTGTTAGAAAATATTTGGGACTTTTACAATGGCACAATTTATTTAATTGGCATAGACGGTAGCTATAACAACATAGTGCGTTTTCAGCATCAACAACTGGCACTTCCTAAAACTGCTTTAGATATTACTAAAGAAGGCAAAAACACCGATGAAATGAATATTTTTGAAGCTAGAAAATATTTAGAAACAATTAAACGTAGTGCTGATGAACAAAGAGTTCGTAAATGGCAAGTTCGGATTCAAGAAAAAATTGCGATCCCTTTTGCTTGTGTGGTATTTGCCTTAATCGGTGCTGCCCTGGGGATTACTCCTCAAAACTCAGGTAAAACCACTAGTTTCGGTATCTGTATTGGACTAATTTTTGCTTATTATCTGGTATCTTTTATTTCTCAATCAATGGGAATTTCAGGGGTTGTCCCTCCTTGGCTAGCAGCATGGTCGCCAAATTTATTAGGTTTAGGCGCAGCAGGTGGATTGTTAGCTAAGACAACTGAATAACTGATGTTACGCACTCATTGATCTCTAAGGCTTGGGGACGCTTAAACTAGATTACGCTTCTCGTCACCCCGTCACAGCAGTTAGATTAAATGCGTAACGTCAGTGAATAATATTTTAGTGCTAAGTAGATTTATTCGTCGTTGTTGTTTTGACAGGAATAGTAATTACAAAGCTAGTGCTTACTTTTGGCTCACTAGAGACGGCGATCGCCCCTTGGTGTAACTCAATATATTCTTTAGCGATCGCCAGTCCTAAACCTGTACCTTGAAATCCTTGAGAGTTACTGGCACGATAAAAGGAATTAAAGAGATTGGCAATATCTGCTGCGGGAATACCAATACCGCGATCTCGAATGGCAAATACTATCTCTTCAGGCTGGCAGAAGACTTCAAAATCAATCGCGCTATCTTTGGGAGAATACTTACAGGCGTTAGATAGTAAATTGGTCAGCACAGGATGGAGTAGCTTACTATCTAAGCTAAACTCTTGTTCTCCTTGATAGGCAAAGTTGACGGTTTGCTTATGGTCAAAAACTGTTTGTACTTCAGCTATTAAATTGCGACAAAAAATTTCCAAATTTAGTGGTGCGGGATTAAACTCAAGTTTACCCATGTCTTTGCGACCAAGAACCAGCACATTGTCCAGTAAATTGGTCATCTTACCAACATTACGCTGTAGCTGCTGCAAAAGCTCGGCTTTTTTCTCAGCGGGTAAATTATCTTCATACATCTCGAAAATTTGCGCTATGCCAGAAATGCTGTTGAGGGGATTGCGAAACTCATGGGACACTATTGACACAAATCGAGATTTTAACTGATTTAAATCTTGCTCTTGAATTAGAGCCTCTTTTAATTCTAATTGCGCTGCCTGAAGGCCTAGAGAAGAAGAACGCGATCGCAACAACATCCTTAACTTTGTTCGTAGCTCAATTTTTCTAATCGGCAGATAAATAAGATCGTCGATTAACTGTTCTAAATGATCTGTAGATAGACCAACATCTTTTTGGGTCGTCAAGAAAACAAAAGGCAAAAATATTGGTGATTCTGCTTCTCTTCTAGCCTCCATTTTTGCCCGTAGGTGATAGATTGCCCCAAAGTCAATAAAGCACAAATCAAAATCTTTAGATAGCATTTGTTCGCCAACCACGACAAAATCTTCTTTCATTTCAGGAGACAAGACCTGATAATCTTGGGCAAGAGATTGAGATAACACTTGCCGATTCTGTTGGTGTTCAATGAGTATAAGAATCCGTTTTAACATTTATCAATTGTTGATATTAATTCTGGTGCTTTTTGAGATTGAAAATAGAATTTTAGCTAACTCATCTGCCTGAGTGATGGATACTGTCAAAGGATTTTATGTCTATGTATCCAGTATTTTTTTATAGAGACCGATATTTTGTCTCTAAAATTTCTTTATATTCCTACTTTGATTGTAAATAAATTCTCGAACAAAGGCGGTTATGATGATTCGGAATTCAATCTAACTAGAGAAAATAATATAAAGATCTTGTAATCACTTTTTCTTCAGATTGTCACTTGGTCTTACATATACGTATACTACAAGTAGTGTATTTGGAGTTTAAACCAGATTATTATGGCTGCTTTTGAAGTATTAATGCAATTATTGCGAGATCGTCCTGCTTTTTTAACTGAAATAGAGCAACAGAAAAACTTAGATAAAAAAATTGTGGCACTTTTGTTTTGTAGCTCAATATTCTTAGCACTGTACGGTGCAATTATTGGCTCAACTAATGGTGCGTTGCAGATGGTATCTTCTGCATTTAAGTTACCTGCCTTATATTTACTGACTTTAATAATTTGTTTACCTACACTATATTTTTAGATATTATTTTTGGTTCTAGGCGGATTTTTAGTCAATATCTTGCTTTGCTTATGGCTTCAATGGCGATGATTAGCGTCATGTTATTTGGCTTTGCACCCGTGACTTTATTCTTTCGCTTATCGATTAATGACTTTAATTTTTTTAGATTATTAAATATTGTTGTTTTATCCCTTACTGGTGTAATTGGGATCAAGTTTTTCTATCGTTCAATGATGTCTTTAATTGCCCAAGAAGATAAATCATCACCAAATAGACATAAATTAATTACAGCTTGGCTATTTCTTTATGGATTTGTCGGCAGCCAACTAGGATGGACTCTTAGACCTTTTTTCAGTTCTCCTAATTCACCTTTTGCCCTATTTCGAGAAATAGAAAGCAATTTTTATGTTGAGGTAGTACAAATTGTTGGTAATCTTTTTGGAGTAAATTAATTTAATAAACATATCGATCTCACTAATTAAATGTCAGTAAACTGGAAAGAACTTGAAATTAGTCAACCAGAATTAGAAGAATTTATTAATTTCGATCTGTTATCCACTTGGGCAGTTGATGTCAGTCGGGTTTTATTCTTAAATCTCAAAGCATATCAAAAATCGTTATTATTTATCGAAGGCTGTAGTTTATTTTTAATCTCTTTATTTATTTTTCCGATAAATCTAATTATCTTTCGTAATTTTAATTGGTTAAACAATAATATTAGTGGCTTGATTTTGGTTTTAGAAACTACAGCTTTTACATCTATTTTAATCCTACTAATTCTCAACTATTACCTTTGGCTTAAAGCCAAGCAGCTCAAAGTTTTTGCTATTTTGCTAGAAAAAGTAAAGCAGTATAATGATTTAATTAATAATCTAAAATTAGTTACAGAATTAAATTTACTCAATGAAAAAATGAAAATCAGACAAATACTAATAAAAATAAAATAGCAGTAGAGTTAGAAACAGCTTTAAATTTAACTAAAAATAGCTTGATTAAAAGTATTGAACTAGAAAAAATTATTAATCGCGATCGTCATCTGGCAAATAATCGCTATCAGTTATTAGCTAATTTAGAGTCGGGCTTAATTAATTTAGGCTCATTGTCTCAACATAATTCTCAAGATTATCAACAACTATTATCTGAAGCGATAGAAATTGGCTTGAGCGTACATCAAGAAATTCGTAAAACTCAAACATTACGACAGTCATTTCCTGAATAATAACCAAAAAATCGATCAAAAGTGGCGTTGGTGAATGCGTAATGCTAAACCTATATTTTGCTTATCAACTGAAAATATGCAACTCTTAAAAGCTAAAAGCTACGAACAGTATTATTTTGTAAGTCATTACTGTCTTGAACGAGTTGCTCATTGAGGGAAACCCCCAAGACCGCACTCGTTCGCTAAATCACCAACGCCCAAAAGCAAGTCAATTTTCTTGAATAGTTGATACGATCAAACAATGCAAAAAAGCATTCATAGTATAAAAATATATAAGATATGGAAGCGACTAAGATTCGTACTTCTAATAATTTCAAAAGGCTTCAGGCGCGATTACGTGGGCAAGTAGGCAAAGCGATCGCCGATTATCAGATGATCGAGCAAGGCGATCGCGTTATGGTCTGTCTATCTGGCGGGAAAGACTCTTACACCATGCTAGATATGTTGCTGAGTTTACAGCGTAAAGCCCCTGTTGATTTTGAGCTACTGGCAGTTAATTTGGATCAAAAGCAGCCTGGTTTCCCAACCCAGGTTTTGCCAAAGTATTTAGCTGCCTTAAAGGTTTCTTATCGTATTGTTGAACAAGATACCTATAGTACCGTTACCAGAGTCATTTCTGAAGGGAAAACTATGTGCGGTTTATGTTCTCGTTTGCGTCGGGGTATTCTCTATCGGGTTGCAGAAGAAGAAGGAATAAATAAAATTGCTCTAGGACACCATCGTGATGATATTGTCGAGACTTTATTTCTGAATATGTTTTATGGCGGCAAACTTAAGGCAATGCCTCCTAAGCTTTTGAGCAATGATGAGAAAAATGTTGTTATTCGCCCTTTGGCTTATTGTGCTGAAGCGGAAATAGAAAAATACGCCAAAGCAAGAAACTTTCCGATCATTCCCTGCAATTTGTGTGGTAGTCAAGAAAATTTACAGCGAGTTCAGATAAAGCAAATGCTTCAGGGATGGGAAAGAGAATCTCCAGGCAGAATCAATAGTCTTTTTCATAGTCTACAAAATGTTTCTCCTTCTCATCTAGCAGATACAGAATTATTTGATTTTGCTAGCTTTGGTAAAGGATCTAAGCTTGAAAAATAGACAATTTAGTAGTAATTTGTTGCAGCTTTTGCAATCCTGTTAAAGAACCTTTGATTAATCTAATTGCAGCGATAGGCTGACGTAAAAATGCGATCGCCAGTGGCAGAAATTTCAAATTACCATCCTCATCAATAGCTGAGCTTAAATTGGGTATGTTACCTGTTAAATCATCGCTAACTACCCGTAACATAGCTACAGATATTCCCTGACGCTGTAGCTCTTTAATATAGCCATAACCTTCCATATCCAAAGCTTCAACAGCATATTGTTGAGCCAGCTTACGTTTTTGGGCAGCTAGATAAATTGGGCGATCGCTAGTTAAACCCGTAACTAAATTGAGCGATAATTTATTATGGATCATAGTAGTTAATTCAGGCTCTAAATTAAGATATTCCCGATTGAGATTACAGCAGTCTTGGTAGAGGACTGCATCTCCTACAGAATGTTGCTGGGAGAGACTGCCACATAAGCCCATAATTAATACCCTCTGGGGAGTAGTAAACTCAAAAGAGCGTTTTACTAATACTTGTAATACATCTTTTGTACCAATCGGGATGGCAATAACTTGAATCTTATTCGTCTGCTGTAACCCACGACAGACAGCCTGGTGTTCTGCCCCTTGAGGAACGACAATAGTATTAATAGATAAATTCACATCTTAAAGATAATTGGTCATTTGATAATTTATGCCTTCTACTGAAATAAATAAAAAAGCTAGTTTATGGCGCAATGTTAAAGAAAACGGCACGACAGTCGCTATTGCTCTAGTTTTAGCTTTTTTAATTCGGGTTTTTATTGCCGAACCTCGCTATATCCCTTCAGAGTCTATGTTTCCTACTTTATCAATTGGCGATCGCCTAGTCGTGGAAAAGGTGGCATACAAGTTTAATCCTCCAGCCAGAGGAGATATTGTCGTTTTTGAACCGCCAACCAAACTTAAGCTTTTAGGTTACGAAAAAAACCAAGCGTTTATCAAAAGAGCGATCGCTATAGGCGGAGAGACAGTAGCTGTTAAAGATGGAATAGTTTATGTTAATAATCAACCTTTAGCAGAAAACTATATTGCTGCACCCCCTAATTACGATCTTATGCCCGTTACAGTCCCAGAAGGACAAGTATTTGTCATGGGAGACAACCGTAACAACAGCAATGATTCCCACATCTGGGGATTTTTACCAACAGAAAATATCATTGGTCATGCTGTACTGCGATTTTGGCCTTTTGAGCGCATTGGCACAGTTTAGGCATAAATCATTAAATATTTATCGTTAGCATAACTATTGTTTGCCAAACTGTCTTTGATAGACAATATCTTCTTTGCCAGACTCTAGTTTAATATTTGAACGAGGATATGCTATACATAAGAGGGCATATCCTTCGGCTTGTAATTCTGGAGATACTCCCATGCCCTCACTTTGTTCTACCTCTCCTGAGAGAATTTGAGCAGCACAGGTAGTACATACTCCAGCACTACAGGAAAAGGGCAAATCAATATTTGCATTGGTAGCAGCTTCTAAAATACTTTGTGTTTCTTCAACCTGGATAGTTTGAGTTTTACCTTGATGATTTATTTCGACGGCGTAGGTATTGGACATTACAAATACAAATTTGAGCGGCTAATTCAACTGAATTTATTATTATCATCTCATAGTCTCAGTCCTGACCGAAAGCTTATAGCCAATAGCTACAGGCGATAAGCTTCTGGCGGTGCTTGTTTAATATTTTACAATTTAGCTTTGCCCAAGTGTGTCAAGCAGTCAGGGGTTGGTGATTTATTCCTAGAGGCTTATATATTTATACTTAAGGAGGTAGAACAAATTGATTGTCAATTTCTACTAGCTATTAAATAAGACTAAAATTATTATCAAGACATATTATTATATTAAGTCTTCAGACAAGGTAATTTTTGGCTTTAATATGTTAGTAATTTAAGCCTGATTATACTGAGCATCATCAATTATCAAAATTTAAAAACCCTATTTAGCTAAAATATGCAGCCTACCGACCAAAGTAAGTTTACTGAACAAGCCTGGGATGCGATCGTTAAATCCCAAGAAGTCGCCAAGTTATTTCAGAATCAAAACTTAGAGGTAGAGCATTTAATCTTGGCAGCTTTAGAACAGCAGGGACTAGCCACAACTATTTTAGATAAAGCCAATATAGATTCAGTGCGTCTCAAGCAACAGCTAGAGATGTTTACTAAGCGTCAGCCCAGAATAGGCTCGGCTCAACTCTATTTAGGGGCTAGCTTAGATCGAATGTTAGACCGTGCCGAGGCTTGCCGAGTTAGCTGGGATGATGATTTTATTTCTATTGAGCATATCCTGATGGGTTTTGCTGAAGATGCACGCATTGGCAAAAAATCTCTGCGTAGCTTTAATCTTGACCCTCAAGATTTAGAACAGATAATTAAATCAGTTCGAGGTTCACAAAAAGTAACCAAACAAAACCAAGAAGAACAGTATCAGGCATTAGAAAAGTATGGTCGCGATCTAACCAAAGAGGCAATAGCAGGTAAACTTGACCCTGTAATCGGTCGAGATGAAGAAATACGTCGGGTAATTCAGGTGCTTTCTCGTCGCTCTAAAAATAACCCTGTATTGATTGGTGAGCCTGGGGTTGGCAAAACTGCGATCGCCGAAGGATTGGCACAACGGATTGTTAATGGTGATGTCCCCGAATCTCTTAAAAACCGTCAGTTGATTTCTCTGGATATGGGCAGCCTGATTGCAGGGGCGAAATATCGTGGGGAGTTTGAAGAACGTTTGCGAGCGGTATTAAAAGAAGTCACTGAATCTAGCGGACAAATAGTTTTATTTATCGATGAGGTGCATACCGTTGTGGGTGCGGGGGCAAGAGAAGGCTCTGGCTCAATGGATGCGGGAAACTTACTTAAACCTATGTTGGCGCGGGGTGAATTGCGCTGTATTGGGGCAACTACCCTAGATGAATATCGCAAGCATATTGAAAAAGACCCAGCCTTAGAAAGACGTTTTCAGCAGGTATACGTAAAACAGCCCTCCGTTGAGGATACGATCTCAATTTTGCGGGGATTAAAAGAAAGATATGAGGTGCATCACGGCGTAACTATTACTGACTCGGCGTTAGTTGCAGCAGCTACTTTGTCTCAACGTTATATTACAGAACGCTTTCTACCCGATAAGGCGATCGATCTGATTGATGAAGCAGCAGCAAAATTGAAAATGGAGATCACTTCCAAGCCCAGTGAGCTAGAAGATATCGATCGCCGTATCATGCAGCTAGAAATGGAAAAAGTCTCTTTAACAGGGGAAAGCCAACGTCCAGGAATGATGGCTGTAGATAAAGCAGCAAAGGAAAGACTAAGCAAGATTGAAGCAGAAATTAAAACCTTAAAAGGCAAGCAAACTGGACTATCTGCTCAATGGCAATCAGAAAAAAGCTTGTTAGATGAAATTAATGCTCTCAAAGAAGAGGAGGAAAAAACGCGCCTCCAGCTAGATCAAGCAGAAAGAGCTTTCGACCATGAAAAAGCTGCACTTTTGAAATATGGCAAGCTAGAAACTTTGCAAAGAGATTTAGAAGCTAAGGAAACTAGGCTATTTGACATCCAATCAGCAGGGACTGCTTTGCTTCGAGAACAGGTAACAGAATCAGATATAGCCGAAATTGTCGCTAATTGGACAGGTGTACCGATTAACCGACTGCTCGAATCTGAAAGACAGAAACTGCTTCAGCTAGAAGGACACCTCCATCAGCGAGTTATCGGACAACAAGAACCCGTAGCAGCAGTATCGGCTGCTATTCGTCGCGCTAGGGCAGGAATGAAAGACCCTGGTAGACCAATTGGCTCATTTCTTTTTATGGGTCCGACTGGGGTTGGTAAAACCGAATTAGCTAGAGCTTTAGCTGCATTTCTCTTTGATAGCGAAGAGGCGATGGTGCGAATTGATATGTCCGAGTATATGGAAAAGCACGCGGTATCTCGCTTAGTGGGTGCGCCTCCTGGATACATTGGCTTTGAAGAAGGAGGACAGCTAACCGAAGCTGTGCGCCGTCGTCCTTACTGCGTGGTTTTACTAGATGAAGTAGAAAAGGCACACAAAGATGTGTTTAACATTTTGCTTCAGGTACTTGACGATGGCAGAATTACCGACTCTCAAGGACGAGTTGTAGACTTCCGCAACGCCATTATTGTTATGACTAGCAATATCGGTAGTGAACACATTCTCAATGTTAAAGGAGAAGATGAGGATTATGAAGAAATTTATAAGCAGGTAAATCAAGCTTTGCGGGGTCATTTTCGACCAGAGTTTCTCAACCGCATCGATGATTTAATTATCTTCCATGGCTTGAAGAAAGAAGAACTCAAACAGATTGTCTCGATTCAAATTGAAGGTATTCAACGCCTATTAAGTGAACAAAAAATCACCATTGAGCTTTCGATCGCAGCCCAAAATCGCATTGTCGATATTGGCTACGATCCTGCTTATGGTGCGCGTCCTTTGAAACGAGCAATTCAACGGGAATTACAAAATCCAATTGCGACGATGATTTTGGATAACACTTATACCGCAGGAGACAAGATCGTAGTAGATTGTGTAGCCCAAAAGCTAATCTTTGATAAAGAAACTACTCCTCAACCCCTTGAACCAAAGAATAATGAGCAGAAGAAAGCTAATAATCAAGCAAAGCAATCACCGCCAAAATCAGATGAAAAACCTCAGGTTGTCTCATCAGAAAAGTAAACCTTTAGCTATAAAATAGCAGCCAAAAATATCTTACTCAATCTAATTTTTAGATTATGGCGATCGCATCTCTATTGTAGGTGTATTTTCTCTGTGATCCAGTTATCTATTCCGTCCTGAATCTTACTGAGTCAGCGTGAGAAGTCAAACCTTCTGCCTGAGCTAAAATTTGAATAGTGCTAGACATTTTTTTAAGAGCCGTAGGTGAATATTGAATTAAGCTCGAATGCTTCATAAAGGTTTCTACTCCTAGGGCTGAGGCGTAACGGGCAGCCCCTGAGGTTGGGAGGGTATGATTAGGTCCTGCTAAATAGTCTCCAGTAGCTTCTGGAGTAGAGTTG
>JBBSPC010000043.1:0-32213 GCA_038259125.1 Chroococcales cyanobacterium
ATTAAAAAAGGCAAAAAAGAGAAAAAACCAGAACCCAGCCCACCGATTGCCGTCTAATCTTCTTTACAATCAAGCTAATTACTGAAGACAAATTCGCGATGAGTATTCGCGAATCATTTTGCTGTTTGTCCAAAGTCCAATCTGTTTACCATGATTCGCTTTGGTCAATGGAATGAAATTTTAGCCACTCCTCAACCTGAAGCGGACTTGAAATATCCAACAGGAATATGGCACTATGCCAGAGGTTTAGCTTTTAATGCTCAAGGAAAAATAACCAAAGCGCAACAAGAATTAGAAGCTTTAGATTTACTGGCATACGACCCAGAATTAGAAACCGTAACTATATGGGATATTAATACCACTCAAGATATTCTGAAAGTGGCAACAGAAGTTTTAACAGGAGAAATAGCCTTACAAGAAGGAAAGTATCCTAGGGCGATCGCTCATCTCCGTCAAGCAGTTAGACTTGAAGATGTCTTAAACTACGATGAACCCGCTGACTGGTCTACACCTGCCAGGCAGTATCTAGGTGTAGCTTTACTTAAGGCGAAACGTTATGATGCAGCAGACAAGACATACCGCGAAGATTTAGCTATTTATCCTGACAATGGTTGGTCGTTGTTTGGTTTAGCTCAAAGCCTTCAAGCTCAAGGCAAAGATACAGAAGCCAATAATATCCAGCAGCAATTTGCATCTGCTTGGCAATATTCTGATATAGAATTAATTGCTTCGAGTTTTTAAAAGAAATAAGGAATAGATTTAGAAATGGGAATTATAAGGTCATAACAATAGATGTTCTGGCAGTGGAAAAATTTCAAGAAAAATATCGCATACCATCAGCAAGATTGCAAACCTGGGATTATGGTTGGAATGGAGCGTATTTTATTACTATTTGCACCAAAAACAGAATCAGTTATTTTGACCGTTTGGACTTAACTAAATGCTGAGTATAAAATCGAAATAATAGTTAGTATTTAATTTACATTTCGATATATTTGCTTGTCATAGAAAAATCCTGCAAAAATACCGTCGATATAATTTGCACACCGCGATCGCAGATATTTAGATGAGTTTTTCTATGATTTTTTTGATGAGTTTCTCTATGATTTTTATGAGATTAAACGCCTCAAAACAAGATTAAGCTTGGACATAGACAGCTAAGGAATACGCAAGAAATATTCAGTAGTTTGTCAAAAAAACTGTGGCAATTTTCTATTGCTGTCTAATAGACAATTAATTTTTCCAACAAAATTAATCAAGCTTAAGGAGAAAAATTATGACGATTATTAGTGGAACTATAACTCAAGGTGACGATAACATTACTGGCGATAATAATCCAGATCGCATTGATGCTCTAGCTGGTAACGATACAGTTAGAGGTAATGGTGGCAACGATTCTTTAGCAGGTAGCTTTGGTAACGATTCTCTTTTAGGGGGAAATGATAACGACTCTCTATTAGGAGGCGATCAGCGAGACACCATTGATGGCGGAAATAACAACGATACCCTCGATGGCGGTAACGATAATGACAGTCTAATTGGCGGTACGGGAAATAATTTAGTTAGAGGTGGTGCGGGTAACGACACTTTAATTGCAGCCAATGGCACTAATGCTGCGCCTGGAGATTTTGGCGATACTCTTTTTGGTGGTGAAGGTAAAGATGAGTTGCGGGTGGAAGGTGCTTCAAGTTATGTATTAACTAATACTACGCTCAATGTAGGCAATACCTTAATTCATCAGCTTCCCATAGCCAGTAACAAAACTGAAGGCGTAATTGAAAGTGTCAGACTGACAGGTAATTCTTTTGGTAACACTATTGACGCTTCTCAAGCTCTCTTAGAAGATCGAACTTTCCTTTTTGGCAGAGAAGGGAATGACAATATCATAGGCAGTCAAGGTCTAGACCAGATTTCTGGTGGTGATGGTAGTGATAGTTTAGTCGGTGGTGCGGGATTTAATTTTATCGACGGCAACGATGGCAACGACACTTTAATTGGTGGCGATGACGATAACAATTTAGAAGGAGGTGCGGGCAACGACTTAGTACAAGGTGGTGCAGAAGGCGATTTCTTTGAAGACAGTATCTTTGATGGTGCAGGAGATGACCGCTATATTGGCGGAGGGGACGATGACGAACTCTTCTTCAATGGTGATGGTAAATTTAACTCTGAAAATATTAATTTTACGCTAACAAGTTCTTTTTCTAATCCCGACAACTCCGTACTTATAGGCGGGAAACTTATACCACCCACGTCTAATTTCGATGACTCGGCTACGGGTACTGACACTTTAGAAGGAATTGATTCCGTCCAAATTAATGCAACGGCTGGTTTTAATAGAATTGATGCCACAGGCTTTAATGGAGACGTTATTCTTCGTGGTTTTGGTGGCAATGACCAATTATTTGGTGGTCGTGGTGATGATAGCCTTCAAGGAGATGGATTTTCTAACGATCGCCTTTCAGGAGGCTTAGGTAATGATACTCTTGATGGTGGCGGTTTTGGTGGAGATACAGATATCTTAACTGGAGGTAATGCCTTCAATGGGGTTGGCTCTGCCGATACTTTCCAGATTGGAGATGGCTATCGAGGAACTGGTCATGCGGTAATCAATGATTTTTCCATACAAGATGGAGACAAGCTTCGTCTTCGTTTCCAAAACTCTATTAGCGATTTCACCTTTGTACAACAAAACTTTCCTAATACTGGTACGGGGACGAATTCTTCAGCCCTTCTAGATACAGTAGTCTTTTTCGGTTCGCCTGCTGCTGGCGACATTATTACTGTAGTTGAAGATGTCGGTATCAATCCCACAACTCCTGGTGTGGAAATTTTTGGCTAGTTAACCTGAGTTCGGGTCAAGCAGATTGAAGTAAGAGCCATTTAAGACAAAGGCTAGGTTTCTTGATTTAGTCGCTTTAAGTCGAGAAAGGCTTTCCTAAGAGACACCGCTTCGCATATAACCGCATTTGACCGCCCAATATGGGAGCGGCTTGCCAAGAGATGGGGTATCCTTTGGGACGTGCTGAATCGCTTTTTTGGCTGATGACAATAAGCGATCGCCTTACTTCCTCTGCAATCAACCATCAACCAAATAATATTTGGGTTAAATCCATTTGATAAAGATTTAAATAATCTCTTCCCGATTTCTTCTCGATTTTTTCCCTAGATCCTCCTTTTTCTTCAACATCATAAATCGTTAAGCAGGCAGATAATCAAGTCACTGCTAGGCATTGCTTGTGTATCAAAGCTTGTGTGTCAAAAGAGAAAAGCGAGCAATCAATTTTTTTCAAACACTTTCATTTTTATTCAAGAGGTAAAAAAATGCAGTCAGCTAAACCACAGTCCACTTTAATACAGCCAAATCAATTTTTACTTAAAGGCTATGATATTGAGATTTCTTACGAAACAACTAGCTTTACAGGCACTCCTCGACTTTCCCTCACTCGCCAAGATCAAACGCTAAACTTCACTGGTGAAGAAATTAAAGCCGAGCGTAGTCAACTCGGTCAAATGATAACCGTTAACTTGGACGATAATTTGCGAACGGTGGATATTGTTGAGACTCTAACCTTGCTAATTCCCACAATTAACGTGCTTTCAACGACCAAAACAGCCCCAATTCAGACACTTGCAATTTTCAATCGGCAATTACGTCAGATAAAGACTGCTGGTCAATCGCAGACATACATGACGGTTTATCTATCGGGAACTGCCAACCAGATCGATTTCTAAAACGGTAAAGAGATCGCCTTTTTACATACTGATTTATAAAAAGGCGATCGCCCCAAAAACTCAAATTCTACAACAATAAAAGAAGGAGAAATATCATGGTTAGCGACATCATACTCAATGGTAACGATATCTCCGTCTCAGGAGACAATGTAACCTTTGATCGAGGGGCAGAGCAAAATTCTGTTGCCCTTAATCTCAAAAATTCTCTTGGCTTCTGGCACATTTCGGGACCTCGCTCCTTTGAACCCAATAGCCCACTCTCGGTTTTTTGGCACAACAACAGCAACTTTAGCGGGAGCGATGAGACCTGTCAAAATCGCATTTTGACCTATCGACTTGCTTCCTTAATCTTAAAGGCAAGTGCAGTCGAACGGATTGTCATCATTGAAGCAATTGAGGAAACTGGAAATGTCCTCTTTAGTACCATGCTTGATTTAGCAAAAGCGATTGAATTGCGCTCTGGATCGAACTTCGTTATTGTGGAGAGTTTCACTTCGCTCTTGAGTCTGGTCATGCTGTTGGCAGCGATCGCCTTGAAATTGCTGAAATTCTTCTGGATGAAAGAACTCAGACCCATTGCCTCTGCTTGGTTGACGAAGTGTTTGCCTGATTTGCGTCTTGGACAGACGAGCTTTTAAATTATGCAAAAGGAAGGCAGACTCAAAAGATTTTTGTTAAATCGTTTTCAGTTGAATAGACTACGTTTTCAACTTTAGGAAGTTATTCTCATGATTCACCATATTTCAATCGACGCTCATAATCCTTTGGGGGTTGCTAACGTCCTAGCTGAAGTTTTGAATGGCAAGGTCTATAAATTTTTCCCTCCTGGTAGTTATCTAGTTATACCCTTTGACCATTACGGCACTCACATTGTGGTGTTGAAGGAAGGGAATGTATGGGTTTTAGGCAATGATACCGAATCCGCTAAAGTAATGCCAACAGAACCTACCAATTTAGTATCCATGCATGCAGCAATTTCAGTCCCTACACCGTGCCAGCAGATTGAGCAGATTGGTCAACGGGAAGGATGGCGGGTTTTGACTCGCAAACAGGGAAACAATGTCCCTTTCAGTGCGATCGAGTTTTGGGTAGAGAATCGCATTCTGTTTGAGTTTTTACCGCCAGAATTTGCCCCCCAATATTTGCAGACTATGCAACCAGAAGCGATCGCGCAAATTCTTGGTCAGCCAATTTAGTTTATGCCAGTTTTAAGTGTTTTTTTAGATAAAATTAAACCTTCTCTCGATCTCGAAAAAGATTTAGCTCAATATGCTTAAACCGAACTCAGGTTATTTTAATAAATATTTGCAAACAATTTCTTCATAGTCGATCTTTAATTTAAAAAATAATCACAATTTTTAATTTGTGTAAGAGGCAAAGTAATGTCTGATTCTAATCTGATTCAACAAGATTTATATTTTGAATTGAAGTAAATTTTTAGTTTTCGTTTACACGTCACCGACCAGGCGAAAATCAAGGTAATGCCTATCAAAAATACCGTCGATATAATTCACAACCTGCGATCGCTTTATCTCCTAATTGCTTAATAACCCCCATGCTACTTAGTTTGTAAGCCAGAATATGATCTAAGGTAACAGGCTCAGTCGCGTTAAAAACCGTATCCAGAGCTTGTGCCAATTCAGGTTGTTTTTCTAATGTTGCCCAGTGACGCTGTAGGTGATGAGCATAAATTCCCATAGCCGTAGGAGCAGTTTCTAATAGCTGTGACATGGTTATTTCTTGCCGACTAAGATGATAAAGAGCTAAACTGACTAGCGCAGGATGTCCTCCTACTACAGACATCAGTTGTTTGCCTTGAGCGTCATCTTTCCAGTTAAGCCCGTAACGTTGGGCTAACTGCTGTACTTCTGCCAAATTAAAATCTTCTAACTGAATTGGTAAACCTACATTAAAGGGTGACTGATTTAGCTGAAGAGGAACGTAAATTTCGGTTGAATGAATTACAACTAAACGCAACTTTTGCCAAATAGGCAGTCTTTTGGCTTCTTCGTACCACGAGCGTAATAAAGGTAAAAAATCCTTTGCTACTTGAGGATGTTCAAAAATCTGATTTACCTCATCTAAAGCCAAGACTAAGGGAGCATCAATCGAGTCTAGTATGTAGTCTTGTAAGTAAAGGGTGGAGCTAATTTTACTGCCCATATCTTCATCCCAATACTCGTCTAGCATTGGTTTACGCCGAAGCTGGCGACTAATATTGGCACACAACCAGCGTGAAAAATGATTCAAATCGCTGAGGATTGCTTGGTCGGCTTGCTCAAGGTTCAAACTAACTGTATGGTATCCCTGTTGATTAGCGTAGTCTAAAATTCTTAGCAGCAGCGAAGTTTTTCCCATTTCTTTGGGAGCTTTAATTCTGATTAATGCACCTGGTTTTTTGATTTCTCGATTAACCTGCTCCTCAATAGAACGGCGTTTGAGGTAAAAAGGAGAGTCTAGAGGTACTGAGCCACTGGGGTAGCCAGGTGTAGCATTTTGATTAACGTTGGGGGTATTTGCTATATCTTGCCCCAAGCTCAAGGGCTTTGTCTTTGGGTTTGTTGCATAAGACTCTAGTAATAGCCGACAGTTTTTCTTGGTCACTCGCTGACCTATGAGCTTAGAAAGTCGCTGATATAATTCTGGAGCAACAACCGTAGTAAAATAGCCAGGACTATAATCTGCCTCCATCGCCATTTGGTTGTAAGTTTTATACTGCCAAATGCCCCGCAAAATCATAACCTGTGTGGGATTAAGAGGGCGATCTTGATTGTCAGTTAGCTGATGGTCAATAATCTCAAGGAGGCGATCAAGGTTCATGGCGATTAAAAATTTAAGTTCGCACTTTGATATTTTATATCTTTTAAAAAATAGTTAAATTAAGAGTTTCTCTGAATGAATCATACAATAATTTCTCTAAGATATAATTCTAAATTATTGCTTTGATTTGATTTTATCTAGATTTTGTGACTTTATATAAATAAGGCGAGCGCATTTTTTATAAAGCGATCGCCAATCATCATCGACTAGAAAACTAATAGTTACTTCCTCATTATATTTGGATTAAATCTCCGCTGATACTGCGAAATTCAAAAGTTCCTACCTCCTCTCTATAGGTGCGTTTGATGTCACGTAACATACTAATTGCCATCTTTTCACCCAGCAGATTACCGCCTGTTTCAATGCCAGTACCTGAACGGTCAAATCGAGCATGAAAACCAGAGGCTGTACCGTCACTACGCCAGTGCATTCCGGCCCCATCGCGGAACAGGGTAATATTGGCGATCAACTTATTAAGCTCGCCATGGACGGTCAAAGTTGCGCCGTTAAAATCTCCTAGTCGCTGACCATCATCAACTGGCACTTTGGGATTAGGCAACTCACAATCGGCAAAAAAGGCTTTGGCAATGGTTGCAGCAGCAGCCACAAATGCCGAATGCCCACCAGGGTAAGAAGGATGAGTAGGAGAACCTTCGGGAAATGCCATTGGTAGTAACCACGTGCCATCTCGGTCGCCACGATTTTGAGCTTGGTTTTGCTGTTTATTGTGTTCGAGAATGCGATCTAGTACCTTAGTATTTCGCCAAACGTCCGCACCTTCTCCAAAAAGATCGTTAAATTTCTCATCGTTGAGTGTGCCATTAATTGAATTACCCAATTCCCCACGACGGAAAAGCTCAAGACGCTGGGCGTATGCCTCTGGTCGTATACGACGATGAACACACCACTTTTGAAACCAAGCGTGTTTGAGGGCATAGACCCCAGCCAGCCCACTTTGAATTGTGATATCTGGACTTCCTAAACTACCAAATGCCTCAGAAGTTGTTATTTCTTTACTGACGTATGGATTTGCATCTGATTGAACAGCCTTGAGACCTGAAAGAATAATTGTCGCCCAAAGACCCGACTGGTGCGGAAAATCAAGATGTACCCACTGACCAGCATCCCGTAGAGTTGTAATATATCGTGTACCGTCAATAATGTCTGAACCACTAGGATTGATGTCGCCATTGTTAACTTGTTTCCAGGTTTCAAAATCCGTCAGGTAATCAAGACCTTCTCTTGAGTAGCGTTGCAACTGCCGAATTGGCTGATTGCCAAACTGGAAATCCCGCACTAGAAACTGAGAGACGTGGGGTCCGACATCACAACCCTCGTAAGCTCCTCGAAAAATTGTCTCTGGCGAGCATTCAAAACCAAACTCTTGCTCGAACCCCAGATTATTCAAGTCCTCGCAAGCATCGGAAATTAGAGTACTATTTGCATATTGATCGAATCGTACATCTCGCGACAGTGCCATCCAATAGCGTTCGACCATATCGATTGCTGTGTTACGGCTAGTAAACTTAGGAGCAGGTGCTATACGTGCGCCGTTGGAATCGTTACCGATTAACTGAAATGAGTAAGCATTAAGAGGATTGACAAGCACACGTTCCTCTCCACCAAGTTGAACACTCTCAAAAGCTTGTTGTGTACCTTTTTGAATAGCTGCAAGCAGCGACTCAAAAGATGATTTTTCGACCAGTCCGATTGCATTGTGAGCTAAAGCTTTGGAGAAAGAAGCAAACCCTGGAAAACCCAGCTGTTTATATCTTTCTTCGTCCCCGTTGGTTGGCGGTGGTGAAGTTGTAAAAGCATTGAAGGCATCTTTAATAGTCAATTTGCGTGTACCAACAGCTTCTTCTCGTCGTTGTTCAAAATCTTTTCCTGGCAAATCTTGTTGATTGTTAATCATTTAAAATCTCCTTGATTAATATATTTATGGGTGAGTGATTGCTTTATCTCTACGACCGACTATTGAAAGTTATGCATACATGAGCGATCGCGCTCGTGTTTTCAACCATAACCATAGTTGTCTGCGTTTTATCCTAATTCTGCTTTGAGCCTCTCAAACTCATAAAACTCATAGGGAAACTCATCTAAAAAGTCATATACAATCTGCGATCGCTAACCAAGTATTAGATCGGTGCCAATTTCACTTAAAACTATCAAAAAGCAAAAATATGTTCGTATTGACTTTTTTATAAATATTTTTGTGGCGAATATCATTAGTTTATAAAAACACTTTTTTTGGTGATTTTACCTATGTGTTTTTCTATGAGTTTTATGAGATTAACAAACTAGAAAAAAACTAATATCAAACTGTACACAGCACATAAAGGTGGAAATTTAATTATGACATCAACTACAACTCAATCCTCAGAAATTCAACCTACTTATCAACCCGTTAGAAAAGTTACAGCAGGAGTATTTACAGGAGCTTTAGTTACTTTGACGGTATTAATTCTAAATACCTATCATCCTTTTTTTAAACAAAAAGATAACCAAATATCTGGACAAATATCTGGGGCTGCAACTACGGTAATTACTTTTATTATTTCCTATTTAGTACCTCCTGGAACTAAAGAAATGGTTGTATTAGAAGATGGGATTACTAAGTCAGCCAAAGAGTAAATAATATTGAGAATTAATTATTCTCTAAAGTTCTAAATATCAAACAGAACCAGAATTTGTCCCAGTTTTTCCCTAATTTCAGTTCCACGAAAGTCTTATCTCAGAAAATCAGTAGAAGTATCGACCATGATTAATCAAGTTTCCGAATCAAAAATGCACCTTGTTAGATGGGTGCTAGTAATTGGTTGGCTGATTCTAATTATCTCCTTGTTTTACGACCCTATTTCCTATCATCTAAGCGATCCGAACAGCTTGTATAGCCCTTTTCGCGATCGCATCATCACTCTTGCCGATCTACCTGCTCAATGCGTCAGAGTTCAGGGAGAATGTCTAGCTGAAATCCCTTATCCAATGGCAACTAGGTTCTTTTGGAGCATGATTGTTCCTAGTGCTATTGCGATCGTTTTTGTATTGGGTCACGAAACTTGGCGCAGGATCTGTCCTCTTTATTTTCTTTCTCAAATTCCACGCGCGTTAGGGCTACAGCCAAGGTTAAATATTGATAAAAACCTTTGGCTAGTTCGCAACCATCTATATGTGCAGTTTGCCCTGCTGTTTATTGGCTTGAATTTGCGGATTCTCGTGATTAACTCAACCCGTATAGTTTTCGGCTGTTTTTTACTTTTTATAATCTTCTCAGCTATAACCATAGTTTTTCTCTACGGTGGTCGTAGCTGGTGTCATTATGTCTGTCCTTTTGGTATGGTACAGATGGTTTTTACAGGGCCTAGAGGATTATTAGATAGCGAAGCTCACAAAGCCCTACCAAGAAGCATAACCCAGTCTATGTGCCGAACTGTAGACAGCACTGGACAAGAAAAAAGTGCCTGCATAAGCTGTAAGTCTGCTTGTCTGGATATTGATGCTGAGAAATCTTATTGGTCACATTTAACCAAACCAGGTCGTAGATTGGTTCAATATGGTTATTTAGGGTTAGTCAGCGGATATTTCATCTACTACTATTTATATGCGGGAAATTTTAATTACTACTTTTCTGGGGCTTGGACTCATGAAGAGAATCAGTTAGCAACCCTCTTTAAGCCTGGTTTTTATCTTTTTAATCAACCTATTCCTATACCCAAATTGGTAGCAGTTCCCCTAACCTTGGCTTTATTTGTAGGTATATATTACCTAATGGGTAGTAAAAGTGAGAAAGCTTTGTTCTCCTATCTGAGACGGCGTAACCCAAAGACCGAGCGTCAACAGGTCTTACACCGAGTCTTTTCTGTTTGCACCTTTATTGCTTTTAATACTTTTTTTGTCTATGGTGGTCGTCCAGAAATTTTACGCTTGCCTTGGATGGTACAACAAATCTTTAATGCCTTCATTATTCTAGTTAGTAGTGTTTGGCTTTATCGAACCTGGAGTCGCAGTTCTGAGCAATACAATAAAGAGGGGTTAGCATACAAATTACGCCGTCAACTAAAAAAACTTGCTTTCGACTTCTCTGCGTTTTTAGAAGGACGTTCCTTAGATGAGTTAAATCCTGATGAACTATATGTTTTAGCAACAGCATTACCCAGTGCTACTAGACAAACCCATCATCGAGTTTATCAGACCATATTACAAGAAGCTTTAGGGGAACAACTTTTTGAGCCAATTGTCAGTAAAGAAGCTCTCAGGCAACTTCGCGAAAAGCTACAGCTTGGAGATGAAGAACACGATCGCATTTTGGCAGAAATTATTCAAGAGCAACCCGAACTTTTATATCCCGTCACCTCCAAACGGTCAACGCTGAATCTAGCTAGAACACAACTTAAACTTAATGCTGTTAAAAATAATAAGGGCGATCGCTCGGCAATTAAATCCATTCAGAACAATCATTTACACCAAGCAGTCACCCAAATCAAATCCATCAAGGAACAAAAAAAGAATTACTCCCAAGACACACCTACAAAAATTAGACGGATTGACAACAAGTAGCAAATAGCAAAAATGCGTTTCAGAAAAGTTCCCCAGACTTGAGCGACTAACCTAACAGTATTGCCGATTTAGCAACGCCGCAAAAGTAAAAATAAATTAGATGTTTCAAAGGTATTTATTATGTCAGGAACTAACATCAAGTCAATTGAATATGGCAATGCTTGTCTCAACTTCAAAATTACAGCACTCAATGCCGAAACTGGTGAGTTTAAAGAGAAACTATTGACCCCAGAACAAATGCCCAGAGATTGTCTTATTGGCAGACATCCTAGTTGTGACTTGGTTCTCGATAGTCTGGAAGTAAGTCGCATTCATGGTCGCCTTTGTTTTCAAGATGGACAGTGTTTTTATACAGATTTTGGCAGTACGGGTGGTTCTCAAATTGACGAGCAACAGGTTGGAGGCAATCAGGTTTATCTTCTCAAGCAGAGTAGTCTGCTTCGCATCGGCGGATTTGTACTGGCGATCGCTCAGATAACTAACAATGATGCCGATCAGATACAATCTTCGGCAGAAGTTGCTGTCGCTTCTGCTTTACCTCGCTACTGGAGTTCGGGAGAGATAACCGTTCGCTGTATACAGGCGATCGCCGAAACTGACGATGTTAAAACCTTTCGCTTTGTTGCCGAACCGTCTGTACTGTTTGACTATAAGCCTGGGCAGTTTGTCACCTTAGATTTAGAAATTGAGGGTAAAAGAGTGATGCGTTCCTATTCTATTTCCTCGACTCCTTCCCGTCCCCATATTTTAGAAATTACCGTCAAGCGCGTTCCATCGCCTATTAATGAACCTGATACCCCACCTGGGCTAGTTTCTAACTGGCTGCACGAACACATTACTGTTGGTTCTCAAGTTAAATTAACTGGTGTGATGGGAAAGTTTACCTGTGTCGATCGTACTGCTCAAAAACTGCTATTTATTTCGGCAGGTAGTGGTATTACACCCATGATGTCAATGTCGCGATGGCTTTGTGATACGGGAGCAAATATGGATATTATCTTTATCCATAGTGTTCGCAGTCCTCGCAATTTGATTTTTCGGCATGAGCTAGAGTCAATGGCAGCACGGTATAACAATTTTAAGCTAGCTGTGACTACAACTGACTCAGAACCAGGTCAAGCTTGGGCAGGATATACGGGTAGACTAAATGAATTAATGCTGCAAGCGATCGCCCCTGACTTACAAGAACGTACAGTTTATCTGTGTGGCTCAAATCCCTTTATGGAAGGAGTTAAAAATATTTTAGAAACTCTGGGGTTGCCAATGGAAAACTACCATCAAGAGAGCTTTGGCGATTCTCTCAAGCGATCGCCCCAAAGTAAATCTGAAGACGAATCAGAAGCAACAAGGATATTACCAAAGTGCAGTGAAAAAGATTACCAAAAATCTTCTACTCAAGACATTATTAAGATAGAAAATACTATCTCTGTTGATGCGACTCAGCATCAATCGTCTGTAGTGGTTTTTACTAAGTCAGGTAAAGAAATCCCTTGCGACTGGGAAGATATTATTTTAGAAGTTGCCGAACAAGAAGGGGTGGAACTTCCCTTTGGCTGTCGCATGGGCGCTTGTGGTGCTTGTAAACTACCACTATTAGAAGGAGAGGTTAACTACGACGAAGATCCTGTATGTGAACCAGGACATCTTCTCTCCTGCATAGCCAAAGCCAATGGACGAGTTTTAATTGAAGCTTAAGTAAGTCTCGGAGATTATCTACCTACTTAGCTCATACTCGTCGTCTTAGCGAAGCGATCGCGGGTATAAGCCCAGACAGAAAATACTGGGATTGAGTTAATATGAAATACATAGATGTTCGCTACAAATAATTTAGTTTTTAGCTATAAGCTCTAAGCTTTAAGCTATAAGCATTTAATATCTATCTTGCGATTTTATCTTGTCTTTTGATGTGTAGCATTCTTTTTTGGATTTCATATTAACAATAAATTTTGCAGATTTGGTTCGTCGAAAACCACTAGATCGATGAGATGTTGTTAAGGTCAATATATTGTAATCTACTAACAAACTGCTATAAATTCCCACTCTAAAGTTCGTCCAGACTTTAAAAAGCTCTCTCTCTAATTAATTTTCTTAGTTATCTAAAAGCAAGCCAAATTTGTTTATGAGTCTCAACGTTACCCAAAAATTAATTCAATCTCATCTAGTTTCTGGTGAAATGACCCCTGGTTCGGAAATTGGATTAAAAATCGACCAATCTCTAACCCAAGATGCTACGGGAACGATGGTAATGCTGGAATTAGAAGCGATGAACTTAGATCGAGTCAAAACCGAACTATCTGTGCAGTATGTCGATCATAATTTACTGCAAACCGACTATAAAAACGCTGACGATCATCTTTTTCTCCGCTCTGCTTGTCAGCGATTTGGTGTCTGGTATAGTCGTCCTGGTAATGGTATTTCTCATGCAGTTCACATGGAGCGATTTGGCATTCCAGGCAAAACTCTAATTGGTTCTGACAGTCACACGACCGCAGCAGGGGGTATGGGAATGTTGGCTTTTGGTGCAGGTGGCATTGATGTGGCAATGGCGATCGCAGGAGAGCCGATGTATGTCAAAATGCCCCAGGTATTAGGAGTGAAGCTGACGGGCAAGTTACCCGATTGGGTAAGTGCGAAAGATGTGGTCTTAGAAATGTTGCGCCGTTACGATGTCGATGGAGGTAGGGGCAAAATCATTGAATATTATGGTTCGGGATTGCAGCACCTGAGCGCAATGGATCGCCACGTTATTGCTAACATGGGGACGGAAATGGGCGCAACTACCACAGTATTCCCCTCTGATGGCGAAATAAATAGGTTTTTGAAGTCTCAAGGGCGAGGTGAACACTGGATAGAAATAGTAGCCGATGAAGATGCCGAATACGACCTCTACGAAGAAATCAACCTATCAGAATTAGAACCCTTGATTGCTTGTCCCTCTAGTCCTGGTAATGTTGTAAGCGTTAGAGAAATAGCTGGTAGAGATATTCAACAGGTTGTGATTGGTTCTTCGGCTAACCCTGGGTTGCGGGATTTCTGGATTGTCAGCGAGATTTTCAAGGGGAAAGTAACCAGCGATCGCGTTTCGGTCGATATCAATCCTACTTCCCGCCAACTGATTGAAAATTTAGCTGCAATGGGGGATGCTTTTTTTCAGATCATTCATGCAGGAGCGCGATTTCATCAGGCTGGTTGTTTGGGCTGTATCGGTATGGGACAAGCTCCCGCTTCTAATCAAATTTCTTTGAGGACTATGCCCCGTAACTTTCCAGGGCGATCGGGTACTGCCGACGATCTGGTTTATTTATGCAGTCCCGAAACTGCTGCTGCGTCGGCTTTGACGGGAAAAATTACCGATCCTAGAGACTTGGAATCTCTTTATAAGCTGAATTATCCTCAGTTTGTCTCTCCAGAATCGGCGATAATTAACACCGATATGCTGCTAGCACCAATCAAAGACGGACGCAGGATTGAGCTGGAAAAAGGACCAAATATTAAATCTTTGCCTGAATTTCTGGCTCTACCTGATAAGACAACTATACCCGTGTTGCTCAAAGTAGCAGATAACATTTCTACTGATGAAATAATGCCCGCAGGAGCGCGAGTCCTGCCATTTCGCAGCAATATTCCCAAAATTAGTGAATTTGTCTACTATTTACTCGACCAAACCTTTACCGAACGAGCCAAAGCTACTCAACAAGAATATGGCGGTCATGTCTTAGTAGCAGGGGATAACTACGCACAGGGTTCGAGTCGGGAACACGCAGCGATTGCACCTCGTTATCTAGGGCAAATTGCCGTTATAGCCAAATCCTATGCCCGAATAGGCTGGCAAAACCTGGTTAATTTTGGCATTCTTCCTTTAGAATTTGCCAATCCTCAAGACTACGATCGCTTTGCTGCGGATGATCAATTAGAATTTGTCGGACTACACGCAGCACTCAAAGAAGGCAAAGACGTGCAGGTTAAAAACAAGAGTAGCGATCGCATCTTTACTTTGACATATACTCTTAGCTCGCGTCAGAGAGAAATTATTCTAGCTGGCGGATTAATTAACTTCTATAAATCACAAAAACAGTCTACCGCGGTATAGACATGGAACAATCTTGCGGTTCCGCTGCACGATCGCGATTCCCCGATCTCAAGAAAAATTGGCGTTACATCCCCCAGAGATACAGCACCCGAAATAATTTGTAAAACCTAATTGTCAAAATTTTCCCGACCCTTGCTATCTACTATATAGCCTTAATTGCTGCTTCTATGGCGATCGCAATATGTGTCCAGTGTGTTCCTCCTTGACAAAAGGCTATATAAGGCTCGCGCAATGGACCATCGGCTGACAATTCAGAAGTACTGCCATCAATAAATGTTCCTCCAGCCATTACTAATTTACTCTCATACCCAGGCATCTGGGCAGGAACAGGTTCTAGATAAGAATCTATAGGCGAGTGCTGTTGAATCGCCTTACAAAAGGCAATCAGCTTTTGAGGAGAACCTAATTGAACAGCTTGAATAATATCTCGACGAGTCACAAAGGGTAGAGGATTAACTTGATATCCCAGTTTATCAAAGACGTAGGCAATTAAATGGCTGCCTTTAATCGCTTCGCCTACCATTTGGGGTGCAAGAAACAATCCTTGAAACATTAGTCGGTTTTGATCTAAAGTTGCTCCTCCACTGCTGCCAATTCCTGGTGCGGTTAAACGGCAGGCTGCTGCTTCGACTAGTTCGGCTTTTCCTGCTATGTATCCTCCCGCAGTTACAATAGTTCCTCCAGGATTTTTAATTAATGACCCTGCTACTAGATCTGCACCCACTGCCGTTGGTTCAATATCTGCCACAAATTCTCCATAGCAGTTATCTACTAGGCAGACGGTATTTGAGTTCTGCTGTTTAACTGATTCAACTATCCTTTTGATGTCTTCAATTGATAAACTTTCTCGCCAAGAATATCCGCAAGACCTCTGAATCAAAACTAAGCGAGTTTTTTTTGTGACGGCAGTACTTAAGGCTTGCCAATCTATCGTTCCTGTTGTGGTTAAATCTAGTTGGCGATAGTCAATCTGAAAGTCTTTTAAAGAACCCTGATTGTTGCCTCGCAAACCGATTACTTCTTCTAAGGTATCGTAGGGTGCGCCAGCCACCGCTAGCATTTCATCACCTGGACGTAGCACACCATATAGCCCGCAGGCGATCGCCTGAGTGCCAGAAACAAACTGAACTCGCACCGCAGCAGCCTCGGCATCCATAATTTGCGCAAAAATCTTGTCTAGAGTATCTCGCCCTAAATCATCATGTCCGTAGCCGCTAACGCTAGCAAAATGCTGCACTCCAACTCGATGATCGCGGAAAGCTAACAAAACTTTTTTAAGATTTTGCTTGACCTGAGCGTCAATACCAGAAAAAATCGATATTAGTGCTTTTTCTGCTTCTATAAGCAGATTTTCAGTCTTCATACAGTTAAAAATTTAGATTATTAAATGACAGTTGCTACATCAGAAAAAATTCCTCCTGCTTGGGGAACAATCATCTACATGGGCATAATTCACTTTATGGCATTATTTGCCCTGATTCCCAGCAATTTTAGCTGGGGGGCATTGGGAATAGCATTTTTGCTTTACTGCATTACCGCAGGAGTAGGTATAACTTTAGGATTTCATCGTCTTGTTGCCCATCGCAGTTTTGAAGTTCCCAAATTACTAGAATATATTTTAGTTTTTTGCGGCACTTTAGCAGGTCAAGGCAGCCCTATAGATTGGATCGGCTTACATCGTATCCATCACCAATATTCCGACATGGATTTCGACCCTCATAACTCTCTCAAAGGTTTTTATTGGAGTCATTTGGGCTGGATGTTATGTGAAAATCCCGCTAATGAAAAAATTGCTCGCTACACCAATGATATTTCAGGCGATCGCTTTTATCGATTTTGTCATTACGGCATGATCCCAATTCAACTTGTTTTAGCTGCCTTGCTCTATTACTTAGGCGGTACTTCATTTGTAGTTTGGGGTATTTTCGTCCGCTTAGTTGTTGTCTTTCACTGCACTTGGTTTGTCAACAGTGCAACCCATAAATTTGGCTACAAAACCTATGATTCTGGAGATACTTCTTTAAACTGTTGGTGGGTAGCTTTACTAACCTTTGGTGAAGGCTGGCACAATAATCATCATGCTTTTCAGTATTCGGCACGACATGGTTTGAAGCGTTCCGAAATTGACCTAACCTGGATTATGATTCAAACTTTAGCTTTTTTTGGTTTAGCAAGGAAGGTTAAACTACCGCCCAAAAAGGCTATTCGAGCCTAAAATTATGAGCGATTGTCTGAGATTAAGGCGATCGCTCAATTACTATAATTCTTCGTAATTTTTATATAATTAATTCAAATAATTAACCATATTTTCTTATGTCATCTTCAGCTATTAGTATCGTAGTCAAAATGATGGAGTCATTATCAGAAGATAAACAAGATCAAATTGTTGAACATCTAAAAGAGTACATTCAAGATTTACAAGCCGAACAAAAATGGAATGAATCTCTTAACAAATCTCAAGAGAAATTAATGGCTGCTGCAAGATTAGCTAGACAGCAAGTTACTGAGGGAAAAGCTAAACCAATGGATTACGATCTCCTATGAAATCGGCAACGCTTTCTTCTTTTTGGGATGCTTATCAAGATCTTAATCAGAAAACAAAACTTGCTGCTAGAAAAGCCTATCGGTTATGGAATGAAAATTCCTTTTATCCTTCATTAAACTTTAAATGTATTAATAGCCAAGAAAACATTTGGTCGGTTAGAATTACCCGAAGTTACAGAGCAATAGGTATTTTAGATGGTGATACTGTAACTTGGTTTTGGATTGGAAATCATGATGATTATGAAAAGTTCTTTGGATAAGCAATATTTCCTACTAAACCAAATTACTATGTTTTTTATCAGCTAGCTATAAGCTCAATTAGAAACCTCTGCCATTTCGATCGTGCGATTTTCTAGATCTTTAACTAGAAAATTCAAAGGGCGATCGCGACGGATCTTGTACTTTAAGCGTCTTGACTGAACACGCATTAATAAAGCTTCTAAACAATCACGATCAAAACATACATGACGCTGACGCTCTTTATAGCCACCGCTAGCACCCGCAATAACGTGGAGTTGGGTATTTTTTCTCAGTTGATACCATAATCCTTCTGAGCCGTTTAGTCCTGTACTGGTAGGAGTCGCCGACATATATAAAGGATCGAGTCCGCTAGCTCCCATTGCCTGTTCATAATTGTAGTAATAGTGAAGTGGCACATCAGCAGCAGAAAGCTCCAGCAGTCCTTCATAAAATCTTTGGGCAGTTTGTAGATCTGAAACCATTACCGTATATACTTTGGGCGCACTGCTGAGAAACATCCACATTGCTCCTGCATAAGCAACCAGAAGCATGACCATAACGCCTTGAGTAGAAAATAAACTATCTAAAGCAATTGGCGGTAAAAATGCACCAAGATAATTTGTCATTACTTTACCTGAAAAAACAATATTAGCTATCATTTTGAACCAAAATCTTTTAAAACTTATTTTTTATAATCTGATTTAATAATTGTCAATTGTCCATTTTAAATTGTCAATTATTGAGTCAAGCCATGTTGCAGGGCAAATCTTACTAGTTCAGTACGGCTGTTTGTACCTGTTTTGCCAAAAAGACGACTAACGTATTTTTCGACATTTCTGACGCTAGTTTGCAATTCTCTGGCAATTTCTTTATTCATCAAACCTTTAGCCACCAGATCCAAAACGCTTTGTTCTCTAGGAGTTAAATCGATTTTAATTGGTGGAGGAGTTACGGTAATTCCACCGCTTCCGCCTATTTTATCGTCTAGCTTAGCTTTAATTTCCACTAATTCTTTGGCAATTTTTTCTAGCTCAACGCTACTGTCACCACCGCCAGTATTTACTTTGGTTTTAGACAAGAGATTTTTAACTATTGCTTCTAATTCTTCTGGATCGAAAGGCTTGGAAAGATAGGCATCACAGCCAGATTCATAACCCTGAATGCGATCGCTAGTCATGCCTCTAGCAGTCAGAAAAACAACGGGAATAGAACGATAGCGGGGATCTTCTCTGATCTTTGCCAAAAATTCATAGCCATTAACCTCAGGCATCATAATATCGGAAATAATCAAGTCAGGAATTTGGGCTTCAATTGTTTGCCAAGCTTCTTCGGCATTACTGGCTACAGTTACTTTCCAGGCTTCATTATCTTCTAGGTATGCCTGCACTGATTCTCTGATACCAGGCTCATCATCTACAAGTAGCAATTGTTGTTTTTCTGACATAGGTTTCTAAATTATGTATATAGCCATATAAAGTCCACGACTATATACATAATAAGACTTATAAGTAAAATTAGAAGCCACATAGCATAATTCCCCATCATTGTTGACAGGGAATAAGTAGTAAGCGGTTGCTAGTGATTAAAAAAGTATTGATTATTTAAAACACGATCCGCTAATAACAATCGATCAAAGTCAAGTTGCTTTTACTTTTGAATCGTATCTAGCTTAGCCTGAACCTTCTGTACTACGTTATCAGGTAAAGGAACATAGCCTAATTCTTTGGCATATTGTTGTCCGTCAGTTAATGACCAGTTAATTACGTCCTTTAAGCCTTGTAATTTGGCTGGGTCATCATAATTTTGATATGCCAAAATCCAAGTATAAGTAACAATAGGATAAGAATTTTCTCCTTCTGGGTCGGTAATAAAAGCCCGTAGATTTTCTGGTAAAGTTGTAGCACTTAAGGCTCCAGCAGCAGATTCATCAGAGGCTGTAACATACTTCCCAGATTTGTTTTCTAAAGAGGCAAAGGGAATATCCTGCTGTTTGGCATAACCATACTCAACGTAGCCGAGCGCGCCTTCGGTTTGCAAAATTTGAGCCGTCACCCCTTCATTTCCTTTAGCACCTATACCTGTAGGCCATTGTACGGTTTTACCGTCGCCAACTTTTTGTTTCCATTCAGGACTAATTGCGCTTAGATGTTTGGTAAATACTCCAGTAGTACCACTACCGTCAGAACGATGAACTACGGTAATTTTACTGTCGGGAAGATTGGCATCAGGGTTAAGAGAGGCGATCGCTGGATCGTTCCATTTGGTAATCTTACCCAGTAAAATATCTACATAAGCTTGACGAGAAAGTTTTAATTGAGTTACATCAGGCAAATTATACGCCAGTACAATGCTACCAGCGGTCATGGGCAATAAAGCCACTCCCCGCTCCACCGCAGCCATCTCCTCGTCTGTCATCGCCACATCACTCGCACCAAAATCCACTGTTCCTTGGGTAAACTGCTCAACCCCAGCACCACTGCCAACAGACTGATAGGATACCTGAACGTTAGGATTCTGCTTGTTGTATTCAGAAAACCAACGTTGATATAAAGGTGCAGGAAAACTTGCCCCCGCCCCTGTTAATGATACGGACTCTCCTCCAGAACTGCTGCTATTAGCATCAGGGGTCGAATTAGTCGGAGTTGGAGCTTTATTACCACCACAAGCGGTCAGACCCAAGGTAAGAGCTAGTACGGGAGCTAACCAAACTTTTCGCTTAAGAGAAACTGTAGAAATCATATATATATTGTCTTGCTAATTTATTCTGGGTAGTTTTTAGATGAGTTAACAATCTGATTTGCTATTTCTAGAGGAAAATAAGCGATAAATGCGCTTTTGTTTTCTCAGTTACATTAATTTATCTTGTTTCTATTACTCTCAGATAAAGAAAAGGTTAACGAAGAATTAACAAGAAATTATTTTAAGTAATAAAAAAGCAAGGTTGAGACTGCCAACCTTGCTTTACACAAGTACTAATTAAATCAGTAGTTTAGAATTTGAAGTAGGTACGTAGAACACCTGCATAGATAGTATCGTTATCACTGTTACCGTTAGCGTTAAATATTGCATAAGCACCAGGGGTGATAGAAATATTATCGTTAAGAGGGAACTTGTACTGCGCCTCAACTAAATAGGATCTGTCAATGTCTCCTGTGACACCGGCTGCTGTTGCGTTACCATCAGTAGGAGCAAATCTAGGTACTTGACCACCAGCAAAAGATAGCTGAGAACCTTCTTTAACTAGGTCAAGAAAAGAAATGTTAGCTTCCCAAGTCCAAAGCTCTCCAGATGGATTATTATCGTTTCCAGGTGCTAATGCTGAGACATCGGAATAACCACCAAAACCAGCTAAGACAATTTTTTCACCCAGGTTGTAGCTAGCATTTAAACCATAATTATTAGAAGTGGTGTCAAGCCCAGCACCCGCGTTGAGTGCGGCAAAAGGATCGGCTGCCAAAGGACTGCCAGTACTGCCAGTTAAATCGACGCTATCAGCAGTTTGGAAACCACGAACGTAAGTCGCACCAACTTTTAAAGCTTCAAAAGGCGTAAAGTCTATTTGCCCACCTGCGCTATATGAACCGTTAAACAAACCTTGTCCGTTAGTAGTATCGTTAGCATCATCAGTTAGATACAGTCCTGTAACCGCTATTTTATCGGGAACAATGTCAAGTGTAACACCAGCACCAGCACCAGAAGTTTGACGGTAAACCAAGGGATTAAAACGGTTGAAACGAGACAGCGCACCATCCCCACTGCTTTCTAAAGTAGGGTTGCCAGGATCGAAAATATAATACGGATTTAAGCCAGTTGTTCCCACATAACCAGTAATTCTATCGTTAAAAAGAGGGAAGGTGTAGTATAACTCGCTCAAATTGATATTGTTGCCACTATCGGCATCAAAATTGAGACGTGCTGAATCTGTACCAGTTACATCACCATAATTGGGTACGTTACCAGCTTCTAGTCTAGTTCTCAAACGGTCTTTACCGTAGAAGCTAGTGTCAAAGTTCAGACGAAGGCGATCGCTGAAGGCTGTCTCTGCACTGTCGCCAACATTATCTATATTATCGACGGTGTCACCAAAGACATCGGTAACAGCGAAGACTGCTTCAGCATTTAGCTTGGTTGTAGTCGAAAACTGGTTATCTTCTAAAGTAGCAGTACGGCTTTCAAGCTCATCCACTCTGCCACCGAGGGTAGCTAATTCGGCTTCAAACTCTTGTTGAAGACGATTGATAGTATCAAGGTCTTCTTGACTAACCGATCCTTGAGAAGCAATCAAGCGTTCAATTTGGTTTAAGCAGGAGTTTAAACCAGCAGCAAACTCATAACGAGTCAGGGGCTGTTCTCCACGGAAAGTTTGATTAGGATAACCAGCAATACAGCCATAACGATCTACAAGACTGCGTAAGGCTTCATAAGCCCAGTCTGTAGGCGATACGTCTCTTAATTGATTGACGTTAGTTACCTGAGATAAAGGCTGATCTTGACCTAATTTTTGATAGTTGTTTATTTGTTCTAGAGTTTTGTCAACTCCCTGATCTTCACCAGCAACACTCTGCGCGCTTGCACCGCTGGCAGCAAATAAAGAAGCTGCAAATAAGATGGGAGCGACTTTCAATGTTTGCCAAAATAATTTATTCATTTATTATGTATCCTCACACACCTAAAATATGAATTAACTACAAAACCGTGGTATTAGTTACAACAAAGGTTTCTATTCAATGCTAGCTAATATTCCAATAGTATAATTAACCTTTAACTGGATTAATTAGAACATGGTGACATTTTATTTTCCGCACACTAGAGAAGAATATTTTTAATAAAATCACTCTAGTTTTTCAAGTCATATTGATAGTATAGTAACAAGCTAATCATATAGTTAAGATTGTGTAAAGCTCAAATTAATATCTACATGACTCAAGCTGACAAAAAGGTACAGACTATGGCAGCTTATTTTCTTTCGCCAGTAACGATATAAGAGACTCGCTGACCAATATTGGTAGCATGATCCGCCATTCTTTCTAGGTGACGAATAGTTAAGCCCAAAAGCAATATGGGTTCGACTACCCCTGGAACATCTTTTTGAAAAGCGATGATCTTGTAGAGGCGATCATAAGCATCATCAACTACATCGTCTAGTTCTTTGACTCTATTCCCTGCGCTGACATCTAAATCAGCCAAAGCAACTAAACTAGTCGCTAACATTAGCTGAGCGTGTTCAGACATAAAAGCAATATCAGGTAAAGCCTTGTGGGGAGGATATTTCATTAGCTTGACTGCCATTTCTGTCAGATCTTGAGCATAGTCACCAATACGCTCCAAATCTCTGACCAACTGCATTATGGCACTGAGCAAACGCAAATCTTGAGCAACGGGTGCTTGCAGAGTCATAAGGGTAGAGCAGTCTGATTCAATCTGACGATAGTAAATATCGATTTGTTTTTCGATAGTGATGATCTTGCGGGTTGCCTCAAAATCACGCTCAAACAATGATTGATGACTCAGACGAAAGGATTGTTCAACCAGAGTTCCCATGCGTAGAACTTCCTGCTGAACTTTTCTAATCGATCTTTCTAGCTGATTTGACTCTGAGCGATTGGTTTCGGAAGATAAAGTCACTGACTTAATAATATTAATTAAATATTTTTTTTATAAGCTATGCATAGCTATATATATCAATAACAAAATAAGTTTAAATTTTGATTACAGTTTGTATATAACGCAGCTAAGTTATTGTTTATTATCTAGATTATCAAAAGGTAAAATAATTTCTAGCCATGCTCCACCAAAGGTAGGATGATTTTTAGCAGCGATCGCACCTCCATGAGCCTGAATTATTTGCTCAACAATCGCCAAACCTAAACCACTACCGTCAACCAAAGCAGAATTGTCTGCCTGTTGTCTAGTACGAGATTTGTCTCCTCGATAAAGCCGTTCAAATATATAGGGTAGATCCCTGGCTGCAAAACCCATTCCTGAATCGATTATATCAATTTTAATCTGTTTTTCCGTGGCAGAAAGTTCAGGTGTAACAGATGATACCTGAACTAAAATTTCCTTTTGAGGCGGATTATGCTTAATTGCATTATCCAAAAGATTAAGAAAAACTTGAATTAGGCGAGAGCGATCGCCATCAATAGTAAGATTGCGATCGCCAGCATAAACTAAGGTTACTTCTTTTTTAGCAGCAATTGGTTCTAAGCTATGCCAGACAGATTGAATCAGATCGTGTAGCTGAATCGATTCATATTTTAAAGTTTTATTGGGTGCAGCCTGTAGCTGTGTTAGATCTAGCCATTCTTGAACTAATTCAATTAAACGGTTGGTTTCTTTGAGCATTTGTTCTACCCAGCGACGTTCAGGGTTTTGCAATCGCGACTGTAAGTTTTCTGCCACTAGAGAAATAGCGGTGAGAGGAGTACGCAGTTCGTGGGTCAGATCGGCAAAAGTGCGATCGCGAGATTGAGACAAATCGAATAGAGGCTGTTGATTTTCGAGAAATACGGCAACCTGTCCCTCAGACAGAGGAAAACCATAACCTTTGATGGCGCGGGACTCTACTATTCTCCTGGGTGGTGAAGAGGTGTCTGTTTCGGCTGCCTGACCTTCAGGAGGGACGTAGCGAGTATAGAAAAAAATCCATTCCTTTTGCTGTGGATGTTGAGAGCGACGAGTTACTTCGATCAGGCTATCCAAATCATAAGAACGTACCAATTCTAATAGTAAACGAACCCGTTGCGATCGCCAAGAATCAATTTTCAATAATTCTTTAGCAGTTCGGTTACAACCTAAAAGCTGATTGTCAGCGTTTACCTGCAAATAACCAATCGGCGCTTGTTCGATTAATTCTTGCCAAGTTTGCTTATTTTTTTCTAGCTTCTGACGTTGACGATCTAAATCAAGCAATTCGCGACGAATTAAAGAATGCACTGGTAAAGAAACATCACCGTCAGCATTAACACCATAGGAACTAAGAGTTTTCTTTAACTTTTTTTTGAACCGATATTGTTGCCCAGCATAAATTCCCAGACCGACTGCCAGTCCCATGAAAAAATCTATAGCTGCCATAGGTTAGTTATTGCTTCTGAATGAACTAACTCTAACAAATGCTTCTAGCTTTTGAAAGCTAACTGGCAAAATCTCAATTTGAGAGCTTTTAAAATAATTTTTATTCTTAGACTAATGCTTTATGGTTAGCAGCTTTAGAAAAAAGATTTATACGGCGATCGCCGTAAGTTTATTGAGCGGGTAAACAAAAATATAGGTTCTAAGTCTATCATAGTGAGGGCAAACGGTGGTTCGCCCTTAAATAATTATCTTAACCAAAACGATAGCCAAAACCTCTGACCGTAATTATATATTCAGGCTGACTAGGTTCTTCTTCTAATTTTTCGCGTAACCAGCGGATATGAACATCTACGGTTTTAGTATCTCCCAAAAAGTCTGAACCCCAAACTTGATCGATTAATTGTTCCCTAGACCAAACTCGACGGGGATAACTCATAAATAATTCTAATATACGAAACTCTTTGGGGGACAAGTTTACTTCAAAACCCCGCACCACAACCCGACACTCTTGAGCAAACAGATGTATATCACGATATTTTTGAATCGAACTAGGACTAGAAGATGAGCTTGTGTTTGTGTATCTTTGACGACGCAACAAAGCCCGACAGCGAGCTACGAGTTCTCTCATGCTAAAGGGTTTGGTCAGATAATCATCCGCTCCTACCTCTAAGCCCAATACACGGTCTGTTTCACTGCTTTTAGCACTAATAACTAAGATAGGTGTAATATCCTCTTCATAGCGTAATAAACGGCAGATATCTAAGCCATTAACTTCAGGCAGCATCAGGTCTAAGATAATCAAATCTGGAGCTAATTTTGCTTGGGTTAAGTTAGGGTTTTGCAATATATTTAGTGCTTCTCTACCGTTGCTGGCGGTGTGAACCTCAAAACCTTCTTCTTCTAAAGCAATTACAACCATCTCTCTAATTAAGTCTTCATCTTCAACTAGCAAGATGCGATTTGTTTGAGTCAATTTAGATTCGACTGGAGGCTGGATTTCTGAACACAGCATAAATAGATACTTTAAATTATCGGTAATATTACATATACATTAAAATTGGCACTCAATAACATCCTAAACAAATTATTAATGTGGTTAAGGTTTGGTTATCGACCTGCATAGCGTTCTTCTGCCCAAGGTTCTCCCCGTCGATGATAGCCATTTCGTTCCCAAAAACCAGATTGATCATGGTCTAAAAATTCGATGCCATTGATCCATTTGGCACTTTTCCAAGCATACAAATGAGGCACAACTAATCTCATCGGACCACCATGTTCGGCGGGTAGAGGTTCATCATTGAGGGTATGGGCAAAAAAGTTTTCGCCACGAGCAAAGTCTTCTAAGGGCAAATTAGTTGTGTAACCACCATAGGAATGTTGCAGAATATGGGTTGCTTTGGGGTCAATCTCAATTGCCTGAAGAAAATCTGTAACCCTGACTCCCCTCCACTGTACATCTAGTTTTGACCAACGAGTTACGCAGTGAAAATCAGCGGTAATATCCTGCTGGGGCAAACTCATAAAATCTGACCAGTCAAAGGCTTTAGGTGTAACTAAACCCCATACTTTAAACAGCCAATTATCAGTGGAAACTTGAGGCGTTTCTCCATAGGTGAGAACAGGAAACCCCTTAGCTAAATACTGACCAGGAGGGACTCTTTCGCTTTGCTCTGCTTCTGGTTTAGTAAAAAATTTTCTCGGCATAATTTCAGTTCAATAAATTTCTCGCCTAAATTAATTCTACTAAAAAACAAAGGTGCGTAACCTCAAGGCACACACCATTATAGAAATATCAACTGTGCTTAAAACAATATGAATTATAAGGGCAAACAGCCGTTCACCCCTACGAAAACCTAATGTCACAATTTAGAAATGCAATGTTATATTTTACCAATCTATACTATACTCATCAACAAAACCTATTCTTCGTCATCGTCTTCATCATCTTGAGGATAGACAAAGCTATTAGAACGTCCAGACAAGACGGATTTACCCAGAGATAAAGCTTTTTTAGCTTCCACTGCTGCCTTATGCTTCCAGATTGCTTTGCGACTATCGCGTTTCGATTTAGATGTTTTCTTCTTTGGTACTGCCATAATTATTTAATTTAAGTTAAGAGGACAACCTTATTATTGTAATGGTTATGTCCCAAAAAGCTAGAGAGTTTGACCAGGAAAAAGACTAGTTTCACCAATAGATTGCTCGGCATTGCCAGCATCAGAGTCTAAAAACTTATGATTAACTATATCTCTAAATTCTGTTAAATCATTTTTCCAGTTAGATAAAAAGCTTTGTACTTGGGCTAATCTCTTCTCCTGACTTCCTTCTGGATTAAGGCTGTAGTTAAAGTTGCCAGAAAACAAAATTGCCGTTATTGGTGGTTGTTCAGATTGCTGTAGTCGAGCTTCAGAAACACTGATGGTCAATTGGCATCTATCCAAAAGATACATCAAATTAATGCTTGCCTGTACAGGAGCTTGACCAATTTTTTTCCAAGAGCCAGCACCAAGTAGGCTACTAGTAATAAATTCACGCACGGTTACGGGGTTATCAGGAAAAGGAAGCAAAATTTTAGGACTCATTCCAAAGCCCATATAGTCTGCATGAGGCAGTTTTTCAATGTACTTTGCTGCTACAGTTGCGATCGCTAATTCTTCTGCTTTTCTATTTCCCAGAGATTCTCGTACTGTGATGGTATGAGGTTGGGCAGTTATGCCGACACCATTGGTAAAGTTTAACTGCGCCAAATTAGGATTTAGTACTGGCTGCTGGGAGAGTTCCCATTCTTTGGGGATGATGCCACTAAATTTGAGAAAATCTTGGCTCATCATGGTAGGAGTTAAGTCTTGTGCCGCAATAATGATTGACAATTCTTCAATAGGCTCAGTAATAGTCGAGGGATTAACGGCAGATGCCACGTTAGATGTAGTCATAATCTAATTAGCCAAAAAATTGTTTTATGTAATATGTACATATAAATACTTTGCCCAAAAAAAGTAGTAAACTCCCATGTCGCTCAGAAAATCTTAGGCAAACTGTTCAAAAGTTATTTCTGCTAATTGCTAGATCTTAGTATCCTATGTCGGGTAAAAAAAGGAAGTTGTCAGGACTGGATAGCCAAAATCGTCAAAAAAACTCTGTCACCTCAACCTTTTTTATTTTTAAGCAGCATGAAATAGAGTTTCTAATCTATTGAATATTTTGCGTCAGCATAACACTCGCATTCTGAGCAGTTAGAGGTTTAGAAAACAGAAATCCTTGTCCAAAATGGCAACCTAATTCTCGAAGTTGAATAGATTGTTCTCTAGTTTCAATACCTTCAGCTACCACATCTAAATTCATTACTTGGGCAATACTGAGAATTACAGGAACTAAACCTAGATTGCTTTGCGTTCCATCAAGGTTTTGAATAAAAGAGCGATCTATTTTTAGTGTATTGACGGGAAAGCTTTGTAGTTGGCTTAAAGAAGAGTAACCCGTGCCAAAGTCATCAATACTAAATTGTATTCCCCGCTCTCGTAATTGTTGGAGTAAAATTTTGGTCAATTGTAAGTTTTGCATCATCGAACTTTCAGTAATTTCCAATTTGAGCGATGTGGGATGTATTTGAGTTTTGGCTAAGATGTGGTCGATTTCCTCAACCAGAGTAGCTTGATTTAGCTGTTGTGCTGCCAAATTAAGATAAATTTTGAGGTCAGTAAATCCTTGCTGTTGCCACTGAGCAAGCTGATGACAGGCTTCCTGCATGACTGAGTTGCCAATCAAACAGATTAAACCAGTTTCTTCGGCGACTGAAAGAAATAAATCGGGAGAAATTAATCCATGTTGGGGATGTAACCAGCGTACCAAAGCTTCAAAACCAGCAATTTTTCCTGTACTTAAATCGACAATTGGTTGATAATAAACTACAAATTCCTGTTGTTGAACGGCTCGATGTAAATCCGTTTCCAACTTTAACAATTGATGAGCAGCTTGATACATTGTGGGAGTAAAAACCTGATATTGTCCCCTACCCAAATCTTTAGCGCGATACATGGCGGTATCTGCATCTCTTAAAATATGTTCTGGTTTTTCGTAGTCGGGTTTACTCAATACAATCCCAATGCTGACATTGATAAAAATCTCATAATTATCACAACAAAATGGCTGTTTTAAAATATCTATAATGCGTTTTGCTACCTCGACCGCTTCCTCGATATTGACAATAGCAGCTAAAAGAACAGCAAATTCATCTCCACCCAAACGTGCTAAGATGTCTTTTCCTCGGACAATACCGCGCAAACGTTTGGCAACTTTTTTTAAAAGTTCATCCCCTACCAAATGACCGAGAGAATCGTTGACAATTTTAAAGCGATCGCAGTCGAGAAACAATACGGCAAACTGGTAAGCCGAATCGATTTTGGCACGATAGAGGGCTTTTTCTAATTGCTTCATAAACTCGGAGCGATTGATCGATCCTGTTAGACCATCATAGATCGCCATTTCTCGCAGTCTTTCGTTAGCGGTTGCTAGTTGTTGCGTGCGTTCAGTGACCCTAGTTTCTAACTGGGAGTTTAATTGATGAATTTCTTGTTGCGCTGCTTTTAAAGCCAATTGATTTTGCACTCTCACCAGCACTTCTTCAATCTGAAACGGTTTAGTAATATAGTCTACTCCTCCCACGGTAAAAGCTCTAACTTTGTCGAGAGCATCATCTAAAGCACTAAGAAAAATAATGGGAATAGCAGCAGTTGCAGGATTTTCCTTTAGTTTTTGGCAGACTTCATAACCATTCATGTCGGGCATCATAACATCCAACAGAATTAAATCTGGTGCTAGAGTTTGCACTACCTTTAAGGTCATTTTCCCGTTAATCGCTTTACGTACCGTATAACCTTGTTCGGTGAGCATACTGGAAAGTAAGCGCAAATTTTCTAAGGTATCATCGACAATTAATATATCTCGCGATAACGATGATTCTGTTGCTAGATCGAGATTAATTTCTGATTCAGTATTTAATTTATGCTCGGTCATTAGTTTTTTAAAATATTTAAATAATTGACGGTTTAAAAATTAAGTAAATCCCTTTTACACCCATATTTACTCAGTAATTTCAGTTAAATTGATAATTTCGTCAAATTTAAAGCTTTCAATTAAAGTAGTTAAAGCAGTAGCTAGCTGTTCTTGTTCTGTGGGAATTTGCTCAATTAGTTCTAGTAGGCGTAAATCATCTCCTTCAGAAGCCCTCTGAGAAACTTCATCAATCCATTTAGGAGACATGACTTGGAGGCTTTCCTCGTTAAGGATAAAATCTGCTGAGTGGTTTTGTGCTAATTTTTTTGTCTGTTCTCCTTCTTTGTAGAGATATTTCACTCCCAAATATTGAGCCATTTTGCCAAATAATTCCTCGACGCGAAAGGGCTTACGCACAAAGTCATCGCAGCCAAATGCTAAAATTTTCTGACATTCTTCTTCAAAGACACTGGCGGTTAGGGCAATAATTACCGTTGCCTGTCCCCGTAAGGATTCCTTGATGTGTTTGGTTGCTTCGTAGCCATTCATCACGGGCATTTGCATATCCATCCAGATCAAATGAGGTGACCAACTTTCCCAAATTGCGATCGCTTCTGAACCATTGGCTGCTTGTCGAACCTGAAAGCCAACAGAACTCAAAATTTCAATCATTAACTCGCGATTAGTGACTCGATCATCTGCTACTAAAATCCGAAATGATTGCTCGTCAGCGATCGCAATTGGCGTACCAGAAAATGTTAATGATTTTTCTGGTAATATTGGTGCTGCTATAATTAAAGGAATCGTAAAAGTAAAAGCCGTCCCCTGCCCAAGTTGACTGCTGACGGTAATTTTTCCCCCCATTAATTGAACAAACTCGCGACTAATCGATAATCCTAATCCTGTGCCTTCAGGTGCTTGCCATCCTGCTTCTGCTTGTCCAAAGGCGGCAAAGATACGATCTATTTCTGTGGCATTGATGCCCACTCCCGTATCTTCAACCCTAAAGTAAATTATCTCTGCTTCACTCCACACCTTTAATTGAATCTTGCCTTGCTTGGTAAATTTGATCCCATTACCCAAAATATTAATTAAAACCTGACGCAGTTTTTGGCGATCGCTTTTGATATATTGAGGAACATCCTTGTCATACTTGATCGATAATTCTAGTTGTTTAATTTGTGCTTTTAGTTTTAGTAAATCTTCAAGCTCGGTAAGCAAGTTATATAAATCGAAACTGGTTTCGTTGAAAAAAGTATATCCTGCTTCAATTTTGGACATCTCTAAAACATCATTAATCAGACTCAACAAGTGTTCGCCACTAGAATTGATGATATTAATATGTGATTGATGCTCCAGAGCAAGTTGCTTAGACCTTTGCAAGATTTGGGCATAGCCGAGAATGGCATTTAAGGGAGTCCTGAGTTCGTGACTCATGTTTGCCAAAAATTCACTTTTAGCTTGGTTAGCTCTTTCTGCTTCATTTTTGGCTAAGTTTAATTCTCGTGCTTGTTGTTGAGTTCGTGCCAATAATTCTGCTTGTTGTACGGCTACCCCTAGTTGATTGCCCACCTGAATCATAATTTGAATGATTCCTGACTGCCATTGACGAGGAGCAGAAAGTTGGTAGGCAAATAGTAATCCCCAAAGATGATCGTTGCAAAAAATTGGTACAACTACGTAAGCTTTCGCTTGTACTTCTTCTAGTAATTCCAAATAGCATCGATCAAAGTTAGCTTCGTAAACGTCAGCAACGGCACGATAGCTGTTTTTCTGATTAAAAATATTGCTTTGAGATTCTTGCAAATATGTATCTTGAATTATTTTGATCGCGCAATCGTTTCGCTCAATGGCTACCTGAGTTACTACTTGATTATCAACTTGAGAAACTAGCTTAGACCATCCTTTGGCAACAGATTCTGCCACTAGTTGACCGCTCCAGTCGGAGTTGAATTGATAAACTAAGACCCGATCGCAGTTAATTGACTGTCTTAGTTCTTCGCTAGTATCAGAAAAAATGAGGCTCTTCTGGAATTCTCGTGGGAAACACTAAATATGGTGGAGGTCAAGTAAAATTAAATATTTCAGAGCCATGAATGTCGAGTGTGAGTCGTTGAAAAAGACGATCTACATCAAAAATGCCATAGCAACGGCGTTTGAG
>JBBSPC010000044.1:0-32059 GCA_038259125.1 Chroococcales cyanobacterium
AGCGCAACTTTTCTCACCGAGCTATCACCTTTCTCGATCGCACTAACTATCTTCTCTCGTAAATCTACAGAATAGGGCTTCATTTATTACCTATTTTTATAACACCTTATTTTCCCCTATTTAGATGCAAACCGCTGTAAGATAGCAATTAGCATTACGAATTGAAACATTGAATATAAAACATTTTTTAGTTGAAAATTGAGGATAAATAAATGATAATTCCAGGATTGCATCATATTAGACTACTTTTTAAAAAGAGATTAAACCGTACTGAGTTTAAGCGGAAATACGATGCAGGTCACAGAGACTTTAGATACACAATTTTAGAAGATGTCGATCTAAGTAATTATCTCTCAGGAATAGATGTTCGTTATTCAGATTTACGATGGGTTAAAAATTTGCCCAATGTAATTGAAAACATAGACTTGACAGGAGTAAATTTAGAGGGGGTCAACTTACAAGGTATTAATCTTAGCGATTCTGTTTTAGCTGATGCTAATTTAACCGCTGCTCAATTTAACGGAGCTAATTTAGAAGGGGTTTCATTCAGCCGTGCTATTTTGAAACGAGCCTGTTTGAGCTATGCGCGTCTCAATCGTGCCAACTTAAACAAAGCAATATTAAATGAAGCTAATTTTTATCACAGTTATCTCATCGGTGCCAATTTAACCGAGGCTCAAGTAAAAGGATGTAATTTTGCTCATGCCAACTTGAATGAATGCAATTTAACTCAAGCTGACTTAGAAAATACCAACCTAAGCTGGGCTAGTTTGTGTCAAGCTGATTTAGCTCAAGCTAGCTTTAAAAATGCTGATTTGACCTCAGCAGATTTGGAGGATACAGACCCCAACAAAGCAAAATTTTCAGAAACTATTTTAGAAGGTTTGAGACTTCCTTACGGTGTCAATCTTCATCAAATTTCATCATAGTTTTAAAATAATTTGTAGTTCGGTACAATGTAAAGTATCTCAAAAGCTTATAGCTTATGGCTTATAGTTACCTCCTTCGATTAATATTTTTAACCTTAACTGAGGTCAACAACATCATTTGTAAGGGTAAACGGCTGTTCGCCCTTACGAGATATCTGTAATAAACACTCCAAAAACGATTAAAAACTATTACTAACCAGTAGCGGGATTAGTCTGGATACCAAAACATCCCCTTAATTCCTTCAGGATCGAGAATAAAGCCGAGTCTTTGATAAAATTTAACTACTTGAGGATCGGCAAAAAGAGTAATATTGCTTATATCTGCACTGCGTAGCTGAGAAATAGAATACTTCATCAACGCCTTGCCCAAACCTTGACCTTGGTATTTAGGATCGACTACCACATCCCAGATAGTCGCATTAAAAGCATGATCGGAAGTAGCGCGAGAAAAGCCAATTAAACGTCTTTTTTTCCCTTTAACTTCCCACATCGAAACCACCAAAAAACTATGCTCTATGGCTATTTTAACTTTTCGTAGGGGGCGACGCGCCCAGCCAACGCGATCGCAAAGCTCTTCTAGTTCATAATAATCAAGATCGCGATCGGTGCTAAATACTATTTGGGGCTGAGAATCGTCTTTACTTCCCAAATTTAATACTTCTTCGCCAAATTCAGTAGTTTTTGAGATATCTACTGCATCTGGATTGCTAAATAGTTTTTTCCAAAAGACCATGCCGATATGGCTTACTGATTTGTGGTTTTAGTACGATATTTTTATATATCTTTGTTATATTAATCTATTTTCAGACCCAAAAGCAGATCTCAATCCAAAAACTATTTGAGACAGAACTTAACATTAGTCTTACTTAGAAAAAAAACGGTTGTAATCTTGCAGTCAATTACTTCGCCGTCAGGACTAGGTTAATAAACGCCTAGGTCTTCCCCAAACAAAGGCGCACTTCCGTATATACGTTGACCAAGATACGACGAAGCCTGCTTACTTAAAGCCTCAACGGGGACGAAGAAATTAGCCGCCCGTTGCGCTCCTGCGATCATTTGGTCAAAATTGACACAATAGTAGAGCTAGGATTTGTTCAAAATGTGATGATACGATAAAAAGATGCCATCCATAAATGTATTACAAACACCTCATGTCTATGAGTTGACTGCTCCTGTTGACAATCTCAAACAACCTATTTTAGTTTTTGTTCATGGCTGGCTTTTAAGCCGTCACTACTGGCAACCCATAGTAGAACTATTAAAATCTGAGTATCAGTGTTTGATCTATGATGCCAGGGGTTTTGGTGAATCTATTGCCACCACAGCGTCAACAAGTTCAAACACTCTCAATAATCACTATAGTCTTAGTGCTTATGCTCAAGATTTAAAATATTTGCTGGAAAATCTGGAAATCAAACAAGCATGGGTCATCGGTCACTCTTTAGGGGGAAGCGTTGCTCTTTGGTCTGCGGATATATGTCCTCAGGTGATTGAGGGCGTTATTTGTCTCAATGCGGGAGGAGGAATTTATCTTAAAGAAGAATTTGAACGTTTTCGTAATGTGGGTCAGCAACTGGTTAAGTTTCGTCCTGGTTGGCTACGTAATGTTCCTTTATTAAATGTTTTGTTCTCTAGAATGATGGTGGCTCGTCCTCTAAAATTGAAGTGGGGTCGACAAAGAATTATTGATTTTATTCAAGCCGACGAAAAAGCAGCTTTGGGCGCGCTTTTAGAATCCACTACCGAAACTGAGGTTCATTTATTGCCTCAATTAGTTTCTCGTTTAAAACAGCCTGTATATTTTATTGCAGGAGAAAAAGATCGGGTGATGGAAATCAAGTATGTCAATCACCTAGCTAGCTTTCATCAATTATTTACCTCAGAAGATAGCAACGTATTTGAAATTCCTAACTGTGGACACTTAGCCATGATTGAAGCCCCTGAAGAAGTATTTGCAATCATTACCAAAGTTCTTAACAAATATAGAGTGTAGACTTAATCTGAGATAATAAAATAATTAAATTAAAAACCATTAATAACTAAATATCAACTACAGCATACAGAGCTATTTTTGATGGTTAATTTAACCTAACTTAATAAAACAATCTTAAAATAACTAATGTTAAACGGATCAGAATCTATTGCCACTTTTATACCTATTGCAGCAGTCCTTGCCATACTTATTTGGGGGTACAATAGATCCAAAGACTATGGCAGACTAGGAATGCTAGCGTGGCTACAGTCAATCGTTTTAATGGGTCCGTGGCTATTGTTTTTTGGTCTGTTTGCTGTCGGCATATATCTTAACTTAGTTGGCATTCTATTTTTGCTGGTTACCTCAATTGCTGTTTATATCTGGTTAGGAAAGCAATTAAGAGCAGAAGGGCAAGAAGCTTTGCTACAGCAAAAGGCAGCCGAGAGAATTAAACGAGAAACACAAATTTCAGAAAAAACAACTCAATCTTCTGACCTTAAAAAATTTGAGCAAAACACAGAGTCAGAAATATCGCCTATTCCCGATCAAGATTTGGCAGAATTAAAAGGAATTTTTGGCATCGACACTTTTTTTGCTACAGAAACAATCCCTTATCAAGATGGAGCAATTTTCAAAGGAAATCTGCGTGGGGAAGCAGATACCGCATACTCCAGGATGAATCAAAAGCTAGAGCAATCTTTTGATGATAAGTATCGTTTATTTTTAGTTGAAAGTCCTGAAGAAAGACCTATAGTAGTCATCTTACCCAAGATAAACGATCCTCAGACTACGACGCTGGCTCAAAAAAACCTAGCTCTAATTTTATTTATCGGCACAATTTTGACCAGCCTAGAAGCCGCTAGTTTATTACAGGGATTTGATTTATTTAGTGACTTTGGACGTTATGGTGAAGCTATTCCCCTAAGTTTGGGATTATGGACTATTTTAATAGCTCACGAAATCGGTCATAGAGTAATTGCTGACCGCTACAATGTTCGTTTGAGTATTCCTTTCTTTTTACCTAGTTGGCAAATTGGTTCTTTTGGGGCAATCACGCGCTTTGAGTCATTGTTGCCTAACCGCACTGCATTATTTGATATTTCTTTTGCTGGTCCAGCTACAGCAGGCATAATTTCTTTACTGCTATTAGTTTTCGGCTTAATTTTTTCTCATGATGGCAGTATGTTTCAGCTACCAACAGAGTTCTTTCGAGCATCTATTTTGGTAGGAACTTTGGCAAAAGTGATTTTGGGTTCAGCTTTAGAGTCAGCAGTAGTTGATATTAACCCTTTGGTTGTCATTGGTTGGCTAGGTTTGGTAATCACTGCCCTAAATCTTTTGCCTGCAGGTAAATTAGATGGAGGCAGAATCGTTCATGCAATTTATGGGCGTAAGACGGCTCGCAGAAGTACTTTGGCAACTTTAATTATCCTGGGAATTGTGGCTTTATTTAACCCTGTAAATCCCATTCCTCTCTATTGGGCAGTGTTGATTTTATTCTTACAACGAGATTTAGAGCGTCCTGTTCAAAATGAGTTAACAGAACCTGATGATAGCAGAGCGGCTTGGGCTTTATTGTCCTTGTTTTTAATGTTGACAACTTTGATTCCTCTAAGTGCTAGCCTAGCTGGTCGCATTGGTTTGGGGTAGTTTACAGTTAGAATAGAGGCGTTGCTGATTGAAGGTATCAAACCTATCATAATATTGCTCGTAGCTTTTAGCTCTTAGCTTTTAGCTTTTTTAAATCGATGCAAAATATTGAAAATAGAACTAGGTATTTATAGAGATATTAATCGTATATATACTAAGAAACGCCCATGACACCTATAGCCATAAGACGCAATCGCAGTTTTTAATTCTATCTGTTACAAATTAATGGATGGAGAGGATATGGCTAGCGTCGGATAAACCTCCTTTCGTTTAACTTTAAAGACATTATTAAATAATGAACTAGCCTTTAAAAATATCCTCTCTCATGTTTTTTAGCAAACTTAGTCAGACTTCCCAATGAAGTATTTTGTCGAGTTGAATTTGATAGTGTAGTGTTCAAAAATATCTAACTAAAATTATACAATATTGCACAATAACTAATGCTAATGCTTAGACTTGATAAAAACCAATTCTGGTTAAGATTGCAAATTTTTACCGTGCTATTTGCCTCTATAAAACGGCATAATAACTATAAACAATTCACCTATAATTTACCTAGAATCTAATTGAAAGTTACTGTGTAGATTCTTAGCGGGAGGTACTTGCTAGAATCTGCCTTAAAAGAAGATTGGTGTGCTTCTTTGTACCTGTCCATAACCTAACACCATCAATTGTCCAAGACAAGATGTGTTTACCAATGTTTACAGTATTCAAAAAACTGCAACATTGCCTTAACTTTGATTCATTTTCCTCTTTAAATAAAAAAACATTATGTCCTCTGTTGCCGTGACTAATTCTGCCACTTTAAATAGTACAAAACCCTTGTTAATTCTGGTCGATGGTCACTCTTTAGCTTTTCGTGCTTATTATGCCCTGAGTAATTCTAGGCGGGGTCCTTTGATGACTTCGACGGGAATTCCCACCAGCATTTGTTTTGGATTTATTAATTCTTTATTGCAGGTATTAGAAACAGAATCGCCACAATTTATGGCGATCGCATTTGATCTTAGCGAGCCGACTTTCCGTCATGAAGCTGATGTTAACTATAAAAGCGATCGCCTTGAAACTCCAGCAGACTTTATCCCTGATATCTTAAATTTACAAGAGTTATTGACTGCATTTAATCTCACCATTACCATTGCACCTGGATACGAGGCAGATGATGTTTTGGGTACTATTGCTACTAAAGCTAGTGCCGAAGGTTATCGGATCAAAATTGTCAGTGGCGATCGCGATTTGTTTCAGTTAGTGGATGATGAGCGCGCAATTAGCGTTTTATATTTGCACAATCAAACCTTTAAGAAAACGGCTCACAGCTACACTGAGTTTGATCGGGCGATGGTAGTTGAGAAAATGGGAGTTACACCCGAACAAATTGTAGATTTTAAAGCTCTTTGTGGTGATAAGTCCGATTGTATTCCTGGAGTCAAGGGAATTGGAGAAAAAACGGCGATTAAACTATTAAACGATTATCCAACTTTAAAAGAAGTTTACGACAATATTGAAAAAATTAAAGGAGCAACTAAAAAGAAATTAGAAACAGGGAAAGAAGATGCAATTCACTCTCAATTTATGGCACAAATTCATTTAAACTCTCCCGTTGAATTGGATTTAAATAACTGTAAATTAATTGGTTTCGATCAAAATATAGTATTGCCTAAACTCAAAGAATTAGAGCTAAAAAAAGTCATTGGTAACTTAAACAAATTACAGCTAAAACTTGGTGGTGAAACAGAAATAAACGTTATTGAGGTTCAGCCTCAAATAAAGAAACAAACTTCAGATAATAATGGTCAACTATCTTTGTTTGCCGATCACTCTGAAGTCGTAAATGATCCAGAAGTAAAACCTATAAAACTATTTACACCTCAGCTTAATACACAAATTATTGACACTGAAGCCAAACTAAAGCAGTTAATTAAAATTCTAGAAAAACATACTAATCCTGAAAAACCTACCGCTTGGGATACAGAAACTACTTCTTTAGAAACCCATGTTGCTGAATTAGTAGGTATTGGCTGCTGTTGGGGAGACAAAGACACAGATATTGCCTACATTCCTCTGGCTCATACTGAGAGAAACCAGTTAGATAAAAAATTGCTTTTGTCTACTTTAAAGCCAATACTCGAAAGTGATAAATATCCTAAAGCTTTACAAAATGCCAAGTTTGATCGCCAAGTTTTACATCATCAAGGAATTAACTTGGCAGGAGTAGTTTTTGATACTATGCTGGCTAGCTATGTAATCAATCCCGAAATGACTCATAACCTGGGAGATTTATCTGAGCGTTACGGATTAGAAATTAATGCTAAAAGTTATAAAGACTTGGGAATACCTAAAGGAAAAACTATTGCTGATTTAGATATTGAAGTTGTAGCAGATTATTGCGGATTAGATTGTTATGCTACCTATTATTTAGTGGGTAAGCTGAAGACAGAATTAGCTAAGTTTCCTGAGTTAAATAAATTATTATTAGAAGTAGAGCAACCCCTAGAGCCTGTATTAGCAAAGATGGAAAATACAGGAATAAATTTAGATACCAAGTATCTGCATAAGTTTGCTCAACAACTAGATAAAGATCTGCAAAAACTTGAACAAGAAACTTATCAAGCAGCAGGAGAAAAATTTAACTTAAGTTCTCCCAAACAGTTAAGCGTAATTTTGTTTGATAAGCTAGAATTAGATCGCAAAAAATCGCGCAAAACCAAAACAGGTTATTCTACTAATCAAGCAGTACTTGAAAAGCTAAAGGGAGATCATCCAGTAATCGATCATATGCTGGAATACCGAACTCTGGCAAAACTTAAATCCACCTACGTCGATGCTTTACCTGCTTTAGTTAGAAAGTCTACCAAAAGATTACACAGTGACTTCAATCAAACCGTAGTTGCTACAGGTAGATTATCCTCGTCCAATCCCAATCTGCAAAATATTCCCATTCGGACTGAGTTTTCCCGCCAAATTCGCCAGGCTTTTATTCCTCAAGAAGGTTGGCTTTTAGTAGCAGCAGATTATTCACAAATAGAATTAAGAATTCTGGCTCATCTTAGTCAAGAGCCAGTACTAATTGATGCCTATCGTCATAATCGAGATGTTCATAGCGTCACCGCTAAACTATTATTTGAAAAAGATAATATCACTTCAGAAGAAAGACGTTTAGGTAAGATAATCAACTTTGGCGTTATTTACGGCATGGGAGCGCAAAGATTCTCTAGAGAGTCAGGTTTTAAGGCTGAAATAGGTAAACAGTTTATCGATAAATACCGTCAAGAGTATGCACAAGTATTTAAATATTTAGAAGGAGTAAAAAAACAGGCGATCGCTTTCGGCTATGTTAATACTATCCTAGGTAGAAGACGCTATATTAACTTAATTAGCGATCGCCTTAAAGAATTAAAAGGAATTTCGCCAGATGCGATCGACCTAGACAGCCTCAACATGAGCTATATCGATGTGCAAACTTTACGCGCAGCAGCTAACTCTCCAATTCAAGGTTCAAGTGCAGATATCATCAAAATTGCTATGATAAAACTTGATCGCATTCTACAAGATTATCAGGCGCGGTTATTGCTTCAGGTACATGACGAACTAGTTTTAGAAGTGCCACCCGAAGAATGGTCAGAATTACAGCCAATTATTAAGTCAACTATGGAAGATGCTGTGAAGTTAAGTGTTCCTCTAGCAGTCGATATCAGTGCAGGAAAAAATTGGATGGAAGCAAAATAAGTCGTTGCTGATCAAAGGTTATGAAACCGATCATAATACTGTTCGTAGTGAAGCACTTTCGTTGCGGGGGTTCCCCCCGTTGAGAAAAGTGCTGAACCCGAAGGGCTATTAGCCATTAGCTATTAGCTTTTATAAAGATATATAGCAAATTAAATTTCTAATATTTCATACTTCTATTCAGCAACGTCTAAAGTGATAAATAATTTATTTTTCTGCCCTAACTATCAATAATGAATACCGAGTTTAATTTTTGGCAACAATGGTACCCCCTTTCTCCTGTTGAAGATTTAGATCCCCAAGTACCAACTACGGTAACTGTATTAGGAATTCAATTAGTTATCTGGAAATCTCAAAATGCTGATAGTTATCAGGTATTTTTAGATCGCTGTCCTCATCGGCTAGCACCTTTAAGTGAGGGCAAGATAGACGAAGCTACGGGGAGTATCATGTGTAGTTATCATGGTTGGCAATTTGATTATCAGGGAAACTGTACGCGCATACCTCAAGCGGATAATCAATTGGTTGGCAGTCAACAGCTATGCGCCACTGTCTTTCCTGCGCGCCAAGCTAATGATTTATTGTGGGTATGGATGGATGCCGAATCGCCAGATATTGCAGCTAAAACTTCATTACCCTTATCTCCTCAAATCGATGCCGAGAAAGGCTTTGTTTGGTCTTCTTTTGTGCGCGATTTAGAATACGATTGGCAAACTTTAGTTGAAAACGTTGCCGATCCTAGTCATGTACCGTTTGCTCATCATGGGGTGCAGGGAAAAAGAGAAAATGCTAAACCCTTGCCCCTCACAATTACCCAGTCTACATCAGATTTAATTGAAGCAACTACAGGTACACCTTTTAAAACTACGATTACTTTTCAACCACCCTGTCGCTTGGAATATGCTATATCCTTTGGTCAAGAAAAAAAGATTGGTTTAATTACTTACTCTATCCCTGTTGCTCCTGGCAAATCGAGAATTGTTGCCCAATTTAGTCGCAATTTTGCTCAAAATCTTCAGCGTCTCACACCTCGCTGGTGGGAACATATCAAGGTACGTAATCCAGTCTTAGATGGGGATATGATCCTCTTAAGTTTACAGGAGCATTTATTACAACAGCGTGGTAGTTGGCAAGAAGCATATAAACTACCTACCAGCGCAGATCGTTTAGTAATTGAGTTTCGCCGTTGGCTCGATCTTTATTGCCAGGGAAATTTACCTTGGCATCAGGTAGGATTAGAAACAGCTTTTGCGCCTATCAATATCGATCGCCATAAATTATTAGATCGCTACAGCCAGCATACTCAACACTGTAGTAGCTGTCGCCAAGCTCTAAAAAATATTCAACGCCTGCAAGTAATTCTAATAATTAATTTTATCCTGACTATTTCGTTTGTGGCAATAATGAATAATGATCTTAGGAATAGCTTTGGTTTACCGCTAACGATCATCGCTCTATCAGGTTTAGGTATTTGGAGTTGGTTGAGGTATTGGCTACAGCCTAAGTTTTATTTTGTGGATTATGTTCATGCCCAAAGATAAGCGTTATCGAACTATTGGCGATCCGTAGGTTACATTCATTTCTTAGGCGATCGCGCTTAGAAAATCCGCATCATAAACTAAATAGAATAGTAAAGTCAGTCCTAAAAAGCCTGAAGGAGCTTATGAGTGAAATCATATGTAGGACTGACAATGTTTAACTTACCTAAGGGTTATGGCTTTTGTGTGACAAAGAAATGGATTTTTAATGACAGTCTGGTTTTTATAATCTATTTGCGTAGAGATTGGCACAGTTCAACAATCTGAATCAGATTATTATTTATTAATAGTAAAGATCGAGAAGTTTGCGGGCAGTATAGGAATAGAGCAACATTTGCTGCAATTTATTTGACAAATATTAACTTATATAAATCACCACAATGCGTCAATTTCTTAAACAGACTTTTGCTAGCACTCTTGGTAGCATGATTGGCTTATTTCTTTTTATTACTCTGGGTGCAGGCGGATTAGTTTTTATTTTCTTGACCGTAGTTGCTAGAGATGAAAATTCCTTAGGAATTGAAGATAAGTCAGTATTAGTTTTCGATCTATCAACCCAATTAAGAGATTCAAAACCTCCTATCAACATAGCTCAGACTTTTTCTAGCAAGGAACAAGATACTATTACCCTGCGTCGAGTCCTGCAATCAATAGACAAGGCAACTAAGGACGATCGCATTGTAGCTTTATTGTTGGATGGTAGAAAGGGTAGTAGTCTTAGCGGTTATGCCACCATGGAAGAAGTGAGAGCAGCTTTAAGTCAGTTTAAGGCTGCGGGTAAAAAAATTATTGCCTATGACGTAACCTTAAGTGAGCAAAAATATTATTTGTCCTCTCTGGCTGACGAAGTGATTGTCAATCCCATGGGCATGATAGAGTTAAATGGTTTAAGTTCCCAGCAAATGTTTTTTAAAGGCGCGCTAGACAAATATGGCGTAGGCGTACAGGTAATTCGAGTTGGTGATTATAAATCTGCGGTCGAACCTTATATTCGCACCAATCTTAGTCAAGCAAATCGAGAACAAACTAAAGCCTTATTAACGGATTTGTGGGGTAAGTTCTTAAACACCGTAGCTGACAGTAGAGGTTTGAACGCAGATAAATTACAAAAAGTTGTTAACCAGCAAGGATATCTCGATCCTGAAGAAGCTAAAAAAATTGGCTTGATTGATCGGGTAGGTTATTATGACAATGTAGCCTCCAAGCTGCGAGAATTTACAGGTGAGACTGAAGAGACTGAGAAAGAAGAAAGCTTTAGACAGGTTGAGCTGAGTGAGTATGCCGATCGCACTATCCGTCCTAATGAAGCCACTTCCAATGCCGAGCAAAAAATTGCCGTAGTTTATGCAGAAGGAGCAATTGTCGATGGACAAGGTAGCATTGAAACCATTGGTGGCGATCGCTTTGCCGAAGATTTGCGCCAACTAAGGGAAGATGATAGCGTCAAGGCGGTCGTTTTGCGGGTAAATAGTCCTGGTGGTGGGGCGACAGCTTCAGATGTAATTTTACGAGAAATACTGCTAACCAAAGAGAAAAAGCCCGTCATCGTCTCTATGGGTAATGTGGCTGCTTCTGGAGGCTACTGGATTGCTGCGGGCGCAAATGAAATATTTGCTGAAGAAAACACCATCACAGGGTCAATTGGGGTTTTTGGCTTGTTGTCTAATATTCAAGAAATTGCTAACAATTATGGCGTTACCTGGGATGTGGTTAAAACAGGCAAATTTGCCGATATTGATTCTAATGTGCGACCCAAAACTAAGGCAGAGCTTGCTATTTATCAAAAATCTGTCAATAAAACTTATCAACTCTTTGTGAGCAAAGTAGCCAGCTATCGCCATCTTCCCGAAAAGAAAGTTAACCAGATTGCTCAAGGTAGGGTATGGTCAGGAAAAGAAGCAGTAAAAATCGGCTTAGTAGATCAGATTGGCGGCTTAGAAAGTGCGATCGCCTATGCTGCGAAGAAGGCTGAATTAGGCAGCAATTGGCAGCTAGAAGAATATCCTCAGCAGAATCGCTTTGAAACTGAAATACTCCAACGTTTGTTTGCTGTAAAATATCTCGAATCCCAAGCAACAATTGACCCACTGACTGCTGAATTTTTGAAAATCAGACAGGAATTATCACTCTTAGAAAAATTTAATGATCCTAGTGGCGTTTATGCCCGCTTACCTTTTAATTTTGAGATTGATTAAGAAAGTGTGTAATTACTAATTACTAAGTAGGACTGAATTATAGTTTTTATTGTTTGGCAATTATTTACGACTACTTGCTTATTTACTACTGAAATTTTGCCGTTATTGCTTTGACAATTTCTCTTTCTTGCAAAGAATAGGTCAAGTCAAGCAAGGTTAAAGTCTCACTTTCTAGTTCCGAATAATTAATTTTTGCTTCCAAATTGTCAATTTCGATGCCACCAGAGACTTCTTTTGCTGCCTCAATTATTCCACGATATAGTTTATTTTTGTAATGTTCTGACCAACAACCAGATTTAATATAATGAGACTTTTTACCAAGTTTATTGCGATCTTTTATTTCTAGAAGACTATTTATGATTGATTTTACCCAGCTTGCAGTAACTCTATTTTCAACCTGAATTTTGATTAAATGAACAATTAAAACTACCAGAAAACTTTCTAAAGTGTTGATTTTATCTTGTCTCCCCATAGTTTCCAATTCATCACATATGGCGATCGCCGCTTTTATATCTCCTTGATATAGTTTTTCTTTAAGTTCTAAAATCTCCTGCATTTAATCTATTCGCCGATTGACGAAAGTTAGTTATAGATACATTTTACCCTAGGGACAAATTCAGGTTATTTTGTAACGTGAATATCACAAACTGGGCTTTTTATATTTAGAGCAAATTCTTTACAATGTATAAACTGTATGATTTTCTTCCATCTGGTAATGGCTATAAAGTCCGACTAATACTTACTCTTCTAGATATTCCTTTTGAAAGAATTGAGCTTAACATCTTAGGACAAGAAACTAGAACACCAGAATTCTTCAAGAAAAATTCTAATGGTAAAATTCCTTTATTAGAAATTGATCCAGATAAATTTTTAGCCGAATCAAATGCAATTTTGTATTATCTTAGTCAGGATACAGAGTATTTTCCTCAAGATAAGTATGTTCAAGCCCAGATAATGCAATGGCTTTTTTTTGAACAATACAGTCACGAACCTAATATAGCCACTGCTCGTTACTGGATTAGCATTCTCAAGCAACCAGAGAAATATGAGGAACAGCTAAAACAAAAACATAAGTTGGGCAATGTCGCATTGAGTGTGATAGAACAGCATTTAAATAATCATAATTTTTTTGTCGGCGATATTTACACCATTGCTGATATTGGACTGTATGCCTATACCCATGTAGCAGATGAAGGAGGATTTGACTTAAATAAATATCCAGCCATCCTAGCTTGGTTCAAACGCATCGAAGCGCACCCCAAGCATATTCTAATTACCAATTAATACCTAGGCTATTTTCTTCCTTTTTTATCCCTTATTGTCCCGCTTGAAAGGACATCCATTTAAAGAACAATTTACTATTTTAGATAACAACCTTTACAAAAATAAAGAATTTTCAAAACTCACATATCGAGGTAAAGTTATTTCAGCCTAATATACAGATGAAATATTTATCTTCCAGGCTATAGGAATTTTGTAGTTCCTAACTTATGCTTATATTTTCCCAATAATTATTAACCTAAATGAATCGAAGAAAATTATTATCAATACTGAGCGTATTTGTTCTCAGTTTAGTTTTAACTATTAGCTGCTCTCAAACTCCTCAATCCTCTGATTCAAATACGACTGCCCCTAATACTCCTAAAGGAAATGTGATCGTTATTGGCTATAGTAATTGGGCTGGCTGGTGGCCTTGGGCGATCGCCGAACAAGAAGGCTTGTTTGCCAAAAATGATGTCAATGTCCAAATGAAGTGGTTTGACGGCTACATAGAATCGATGGAGGCTTTAGCAGCAGGTCAATTGGATGGTAATTGTCAAACTCTCAACGATACAATTTCTTTTGCTGCGGATGCAGTCAATGGAGAAGTGGCAATTTTGGTTAATGATAATTCAGCAGGTAATGACAAGATTATCGTTACCAAAGATATTAATAAAATTGAAGATTTAAAAGGTAAAAAAGTTGCTGTTGAAGAAGGAGTTGTAGACGATTTCTTGTTAACTTTAGCTTTAGAATCTAAAGGCATGAAGCGCAGTGATGTGAAGATTGTTCCTCTAGAAACTGGGGCTGCTGCTGCTGCTTTTGCTTCGGGACAAACTGATGCAGTGGGTGCTTTTCCGCCATTTTGGTTGACTGCACTTAAGCGGGAAGGTTCTAAAGAATTAATTTCCTCTAAAGCATTTCCTGGAGCAATTCCCGATTTGTTGGTAGTTACTCAAAAGCTGATTGATGAAAAGCCAGCTCAGGCACAAGCACTAGTTAATACTTGGTTTGATGTCCTAGATTTTATGGCACAAAACCCAGAAAAAGCTGATGAAATTTTGGCATCTAGAGCAGATGTCACAGTAGAAGAACTTCAGTTATTTAAAGAAGGAACAAAAATATTTACCATTGAAGAAAATTTAGAAGCCTTTAGCGATGGAGAAGATATGAAACATATGCCTTTTGCTGCCCCAAAAATGTCTAAGTTTATGGTAGATGTTGATTTTATTCCTGAAGCACCAGATTTAACTAAGATATTAGATGACCAATTTGTTCAGTCTTATGCTAAAACTGCTAAATAGACATCTTTAAAGTTAACTATTTTTGCTTGTTTAAGTGCAATTTGGACAATAAGTAGCTGAAGCATTTTAATTAATACTTTAGCTACTTATGCCATCTTAGAATAGCCTAAAAAATAAGATTAAAACACATATATACCGCATATATAATGTCCAATATAGTGTCTAAAAGCGATTCAGCAAAAGTCATAAAATATAGCTTGAAACCAACTATTATTTGGCGTATAGCTGAAAATATTCCTCAGTCATTATTTTGGGTTTTAACTGGTTTATCAGTTGCACTTCCTTTATTAGTTTGGTTATTAATATCTAAATATTCAGGAATAGAATCAATCTTTTTACCATCTCCCAAAGACGTAATTGAAGCTGTAGGAGAACTTTGGTCAAAAGGATATTTAGCTACTGATTCTTTCAGCAGCTTTGCTAGGGTAAGCATCGGCTTTATTCTATCGGCTGTAGTGGCGGTTCCTTTAGGTATTTTGATGGGAACCTTTCCCAGCATTCGAGCTTTATTTGAACCAATTATTGGCATTGTTCGCTATATGCCCGCACCTGCTTTTATTCCTCTTTTAATTATTTATCTTGGTATCGGTGAATCTCCCAAAATTGCTCTAATATTTATTGGTACGGTGTTTTTTAATATCTTAATGATTATGGACAGCGTAAAATTTGTACCACAAGATTTAATTGAAACAACCTATACTTTAGGCGGTAAACGTTGGCAGGTATTGTTTGAAGTAATTACTCCTTATATTGTTCCGCGTATTATCGATACATTTCGGGTAAATATGGCTGCTTCTTGGAACTTGGTAGTAGTAGCCGAACTATTAGCAGCAAACGAAGGTTTAGGCAAAAGGATTTTATTAGCTCAAAAGTTTTTAAGAACAGATGAAATCTTCGCCTGTTTGATTATTTTAGGCTTGATTGGTTTTGCGATCGATTTGTTTTTTCGTTTATTGCTTAGATTCACCTGCAAATGGGCGTTTTAAAGGGATAAGGGATGAAGATTGAGGGCATAAGAAAACCGATTGGGGGCAAGAGAAGCTAATGACTGTCTATCCTTTATTATTGTCGCGCAGTGGTACTAAATAGCAATGCACTTAGAAATATCTCAGTTATATAAGCAGTTTCTGGTTAAGAAAAAACCTCTTATCGCGCTCAAAGATATAAATATGCACGTTGAGACAGGAGAATTTGTATGCGTAGTTGGAGCATCAGGTTCGGGAAAGTCTACTCTTTTGAGGCTAATTGCTGGTTTGGATTTTCCTACGTCTGGAACAATTACGGTTGATAATGAGCCTGTTATTGGACCAGGAGCCGATCGAGGCATGGTGTTTCAAAAATATACTCTTTACCCCTGGATGTCTGTTCAAAAAAACGTCGAGTTTGGTCTAAAACTGCTGGGAATGACCCCTCGTAAAAGACGAGAGTTGGCTTCTTATTATTTAGATATAGTAGGTTTGGCAAAATTTGCCCAATCATTGCCCAAGCAGCTCTCTGGAGGAATGAAGCAGCGGGTGGCGATCGCACGAGCTTTAGCAACTAAGCCTAAAATACTCTTGATGGACGAACCTTTTGGGGCGTTAGATATTCAAACTAAAGAAAGTATGCAGCAGTTTCTCTTAGAAATTTGGCGCAAAACAGGCTGCACTATTTTAATGATTACTCATGATGTAAGAGAAGCAGTATTCTTGTCTCAAAGGATTTATGTTTTTTCTGCCAGACCAGGAACAGTTAAACAAGAATTTAAGATAAATTTACTAAACGATAAGCCTTCTGACGAAGTTTGTACGGGCAGTATAAACGACATACGGCTAAAGCCTTTGTGCGAAACCACAGGCGACACCCCCTTCTCAACGGAAGAAACCTCCGCAACGCAACTTCGCGCTAATGGCATGGCTACGCTACGCAATTATCAAACAAAACGCCAGCCGATTTTTCATCAACAAGTAGACGAAATCATGGACTTATTGAGAAACATTTAAGTAATATGAGTTTAGTTTAAGCTGAACCAAAAATATTTTCTAATATTTAGCAAATCCTCAGCCAAATTTACTTACCTGAGTGTTTATGTAATTATGTGTAAATGAAATAACATATTGCTATTTTTCAGTTTAAATATTTTTTATGAGAGTCCCAAGTATGCGTCCTTTTTTATTTGTCACCGATTTAGACAATACTTTAGTTGGTGACGATGCTGCACTGCTTAAACTCAATCAGCAATTAGCTAGTCATCGTCAGCAATACAGCAGTAAAATTGTCTATGCTACAGGGCGATCGCTTTATTTATACCGTCTTCTGGCAGAAGCAAAGTCTCTCATCCCTCCAGATGCCTTGATTACCTCTGTGGGAACGGAAATGTATTTTGATCGAGATTATGAACAATACGATCCTGAATGGGCAAATATTCTGGCTCAAGGCTGGAATCGGCAGGAAATAATGGCGATCGCTAGTCAATTCAGCGAGTTACAGTCTCAACCTAAATCAGAGCAAAATCCTTTTAAAATAAGCTATTATTTGGCTCAGGCGGTGGCAAAACAAACTATTTCCAGTTTAACATTCGCTTTAAGCGAAAAAGGTTACGACATCAAATTAATTTACAGTGCTGGTCAAGATTTAGACTTATTACCCAAAAACGGTGATAAAGGTTTAGCAGTGCAGTTTTTACGCCAAAAATGGGATTTTTCTGCCTCTACAACTATAGTTTGCGGAGATTCTGGCAATGATATTTCTATGTTTAAAGGACAAGAAAAAGGTTTAATTGTCAGTAATGCTAAAGATGAACTACTTCAATGGTATGAAGCAAATAAAAATGACAGCCTGTATTTAGCTCAATCTGCCTGTGCTGGAGGCATTTTAGAAGGCTTGAAGCATTTTGATTTTTTGTAAATTATAGGCTTATAACTGTTGATGAAGATTCTGAGCAAAAAAACATCATCTAGAAAAAATAATTGTAGATGTTATGGCTAAAGTTCTCAGAGTTTTGCTTGTTTGCTTTTGTTTATGTATGTTTACTTTATTGCCCTTACCAGCCAATGCCCAAATAGAACAGCGTAGCTATTTAACATTAGAAATACTTCAAGATCATATAGACCATTTGGTTAAGCAAGAAGGCAAAGATACTATCGATTTAAGCAATTACATTATTGATTTAGCTAATTCAGATAGCGATTTTGATCTGCAATTCTACCAAAAAATAAATAATGCTACTAGCCGTGCGGGTAATCCTCTTAGTCTAAATTTTAGTAATTCAATTATTCAAGGTAATTTTCAACTTAATCAATTGGGAATTAATAGTTATATAGGAAGCGCCTTATCTTCGGTTTTCACCACATTGGAACAAGCAAAAATTAATCAATATTATCCTGCCAAAAATAGTATAAACCAGCAGATGCCAAGAATTAATATATTTCGTGGCAGCCTCAAGTTCAATGACACTATTTTTACAGGAGAACTAGATGCCTCTGACAGTTTATTCTTACAACAGATAATAGCCACTGGCGGCAAGTTTCAAAACATAGTCAAATACAATCATTCATTTTTTGGTAAAGAGGTAGACTTTAGCCAAGCTGTTTTTAGTCAAAATATTAATTTTAATCTTTGTCATTTTTTTGCGACCACAAAATTTCAACAAGTAGAGTTTCAAGGAATTACTGATTTTAGCAATAGTCAATTTGAAGAACTAATTGAATTTAACGATTCTGTGTTTAACCAGGTTACCGATTTTACCCGTAGTGTGTTTATTAAAACGGCTAATTTTAGTAATAATATTTATCGCGATCGCCTGGTTTTTGCTAAAAGCAAATTTTTAGATTCACTACTTTTTATTAATACAACTTTTGAAAAAAATATTACCTTTCGTGATAGTTACGCTAATTTTCTAATCAATCTACAAGATGCTCATTTACTTAATCGTCTAGACTTTAGTAACGCTTTTTTTACACCGAGAGCGAGTATTAATACTTCTGGACTAGCTTTTGACAGCACCGAGGCTAAATTAATTGGCGAAACCAACATTATTGGTAAATATATCAACGTAAATCGTTTAGAAGGTAATGAAACCGTCTTGCGAAATTTGATTCGTAACTTTCGTAGTTTAGAACAAATAACTGATGCGAATCGGCTTGAATATAAAAGAGAAAAACTCCGAGCCAAACAATTAAGTGAGCTAATAACTAAAACATCGTGGCAAAAAATATTAACCTGGGGTTGGCTTAGTTTAATTCCTCAGTGGTTGAGCTTAAATTTATTATTACTCTTAGGAGACTATGGCACAAATATAAATTTGCTATTTAGTATTGGCATCATGGCGATCGCTTTTTTTAGCGTTTTATTTTGGTTGATTGATTGCTATCGCCCTCATATCTCCCAGCCAATTATACCCAATCGCTACGAAATTATAGTTATGTCTATCAGCTATCTCAGCTTGACTAGTCTGAGTATAGTTAACATTTTTATTATGACAGAACAACCTTGGCTAACCTTACTATGTATTAGCATTGTCTTTTTGCCAGTACCAGCATTGATTACAGGTTTGATTTATAAACAGGGGAGATACCACAATCTGTTAAATACTACCTATTTTGTCGAGGATGGTTCCTTTAGAGAATTTAGGCTCTTGTTAGGCCGTTTACCAATTATGCCTCGGTTTCCTTTTTATCGCGATCGCTACCAGCCTATTTTGTGGCATAGGCGTTGGAGTTGGCTGAACTATTACAATTTTAGTTTAAACAATATTTTCAAGCTAGGATTCAACGATATTCGTCTGCGAGATCAATATCTTCCTGGACTAATCTCTACCTTAGTCTGGTATCAATGGTGTTTGGGAGTTTTATATATTATTCTGCTACTGTGGACTCTTTCTCGAACAATTCCTGGCTTGAATCTTTTGATTTATTTTTGAGGCTGAATGATAATTGACCATCGGGCGGAGTATAGCAATCGAATAATAACCCTCTTATGTCAGATTCCGAGAATTAAACTACAATAGAAAAGTTCGAGTTTAGCTATGAGGTAGAGAGGGTAATGGATATAGCAGTCGAAGCATAGGTTGGGATGTTAGTTTAACAGCTAAATCTACTCTATCCCGAAAATTTTCAACATGGCGATTGGGTATGCTTCCTAGACGGAAGCACCCCTCGCCATCAATACTACCTTTAGACTTTCTTGCTCGATTTTTAATTGGAAACCAATAATTTTCTATTTTGTTTAGGTCTGGAGAGTGACGACAGTTATTTCGTCACTCGGAATAATTAACTAAAATGCCCTTTATGCTCTTAAAGCATTGTATTGTTTAGGTTTATGTTGACGACATCAATTAGTCTTGATGTCATTTAATTAGTCACCGTACAGATTTATTTTTATTTGGCAATTGTAAAAAAAACATAGTGCAAACCTGAAATGAAAAATGCAGTTTATAACTATAGAAACTAAATTTTTTTAAACAGATTTAATCAAGGCGATCACCTTGATTATTAATGATAATGTGATAATCTAGGTGCTGGCAACGTCGCTTTTACGAATGAAAAGCACAACAGCACCAATAATTAGAAATCCAATTCCCCACCAAATAGAGTTGCCAGGGAGAACCTTAAGCAAAAGTGTTGTCAACCCCGAAGTAATAAGTGACCAGCCAGCAGTTGTTTGGTATTGCATTGTTTAAATATTTAAAGCCTACTTTTTTTATGTAAGGATAATTAATCCTTTGTATGCTATTGATGGTATCAAGAAAAAAAAGCAAAAATCTCTATCTATAGATACAATAAATAGTATTTATAATTATTATCTACAAATACTATTGCTTTAAATTTTTTACTATTAGTAAACCGCGTCTTTTATTTAATTCAAAGAACTATTCATAGAGTCGCAAAGATCTTGAAAAGTTTGCTGAGATTGAGAATTATCGCTAATTATTTCAAGGCGTACTTTGACATTTTTAAGATTAGAGCGATCCGTAGACTGAGTGTTAGCCCCGTCGCCTAAATCATTTTGATTCTGACAATTATCAATTTTAGCTAATAGCTTTTTGGCTGCCTCTAGAGAAACAAAACCACTTTGTACTTGGTAAATATTGTCCGTATCGCTCAACTCACTAAACTTAACGCCGTTAATTTCCCCTTCTCCTAAATCAACCTCTGTCAAGTACTCATTTGTTGCGCCTGCTTTTTCTATAATTAGCTTTTCACGACGAATAGGTAGATGTACCATTCGCGTTTCCACTTCTTTGCGGACAACAACTTCCCCTACTTTCAGCTTACGACGTTTGACGACTAATTTCTCTTCTAGTAAAGAAATTTGATGATTTTCTCGTATTTCTGCCTCTATTTTGCCGGCATCGTTATTAAAAGAGTCAGGTCGTACGGCTTGATCCTTAAAAAAATTGTCCATTATGTTTAATATCCTCAAATTGTAAAATTGTATTAAATAAAAAAATTTATTCGCTTTAGTTAGTACCTAGCAGACGATCCCAAAAGGTAAAATAAAGTCCGTAATGTTGAGCGTAGTGGCGATGATGAAAAGAATGATGATCCGAACTAATCAGCCATTTGCCTAGCCAATGCTGAGGAAATTTAGGGAATAGCTCAAAACCCAGATGATTGACCAATGCCCAAATAGTCATAGTGATCAGCAGTAAAGTCAAAACACCAAAGTGTAGCGGAATTATAAAAACCACCGCCACTAAAAACAGTCCCTGAATAAGTGCTTCAGGAAAATCAAGCGCAAAAGATGTCCAGGGTGTTGGATACTTGGAGTGATGATGTCCACGATGCAGCCACTTAAATAATAGGGGATGGTGAAATCCGCGATGAAAAAAATAGAAACAGGTATCCTGTAGCAAAATCACGCCCAAAAAACTGGCAATCAAGTACCATACTCCATATTCATCGACCGATTTATATATACGAGTAGCACCAGAATCATAAACGGTCATTACCACGGCAGCACAAATAGCTAGCGCAGCCGTAGTGATAATAGATAGAGTAATATCTTGTTTGATTAACTTGCGACTTGGAGATTTAAGCTTTACAGATCCTTTAACTAAAAATTTATGGTCAGAGGAATAGAACAACCAATAAGTTCCTCCTGCAACCAAAAAGTAACGTAAAAGAATAATGCCAAAAAAGGCAAAAAGGTAATATAGCCAAAGTTTCATTATTTTAAACAATCAACATTTTTAAATTTCTAATTTGCACGAGCCATTTTAGTGCGATCAAACTCCCGAACATCTTTTAAAGCAGAAGCAGAACTGTTGTTAAGGTTTTGAATAACGCTAAAGCTTCCATCTGTTTCTAAGATTACAGCATCAGCGTCTTCTATTGCCGACAAACCATTACTACGCAAAGCTGCCAACACTTCTCCCTCGGCAACGCGCTCTCGCTTCATAATCTCTTGCTGCATTTTTCCTCGATAAAGTAGCATTGCTGGTTCTGCTTTAATCAATTTTTGGATAATTGAAGAACGCACCGAAACCCAGGTAATAACGTATTGAAATAATATTAGCAGGGCAAATCCCAAAATTCCTTTACCAAAAGCATCTTTAGTAGATAAAAGTATGCTGGCTAAAACTGAACCAAAAGCAATGGTGACCACAAAGTCAAAAGAGTTCCATTTAGATAAGGTTCGCTTACCAGATATACGTAGCATAACAATGATTGCTAGGTATGCTATGGGACTCGTTATCAGTATTTCTAAAAAGGGATTGAGATCGCTAAACATGATGAGTTATTTAAAAACAAATTAAGCAAAAAACTCGTCAGGAACAGATGCCAACACATTCTATTTGCTAAACATAAACAGTCATGTTCTTACATAGTAAATTACTTGTATAACTTTCTAGCTTGGCTACTATATCTGACGAGTTGGGAATTAATTAAGGGCTACATCTATGATTCAGGTCCAGGTACTACTTTTACCTGATCCATATTTACGCTATTAACTCCCGTAATTTCTTTGGCTAGAGGCATGATAGTTTGATATTCTTTATCGCTAGGAACGGTTCCCGCGATCGCCACATCACCATTTTTTGCCTGTATAGTTAGTTTAGAGCGAGGAATATTGGCCTCTAGTTTTGCTCTAATTTCACTCTCAATATCAGAATCGTCTCTTTTTCCTTGATTGCCTGCTATATCGTTACGCTGCTCTCTAGCACGAATGTCAGATTCTAGCTGATTTTGGCGAACTTCATTGGTAGCATCTTCTTTAGTATCCTCTACTTGTCCAGGGTTTTCAACTTTGCCGTTGACCGAGGTAGGAGCATCAGCACTAGTTCTAGCTACATCACAGCCGACTGCGCCAAAAAGTAAAATACCACCTAGTAAAAATGTTGTTAGTTTATTCATTGTGTTGCTTTCTCGCTTATGGATAATTAATTTGTTTAACTGAATACGGTTAAAAGATTACGGTCAACTCGATAAATTGCCAAGGCAATCAAGCTGAAGGACTAAAAATACAGACATATAAATTATTTTCAAAAATGTGACAACTAAATAAAAAATTACCTAGCTGTACATTTAAGCTTATGTACTTAATCTTTGACAGATATAGATTGCCTGTGAAACTTACAAAGTAGAAAATTTGCTATCAAGCTTTGAACATTAATCTTAATCGCCTTTGTTTTATTGCTAATTAATGCTCAATGCCTGTTATGGTTAACGCTCAATAACATCGCCGTCTGAGTCTATCTCTAGTTCTTCACGACGAACAGTTTCTCTGGCTTGGACGGTTTCTGTATCTACTTCTTTGCGAACATTGACCTCTTCACGAACAAAAGCTTGCTTTTTAATATCAGCCGTTTCTTCATAAAGATCCACTTTAGCTACTTCGTTACCAGTAAAGTTAGCAGTACCAGGAGCAACGGCAGTGCCAGGGGTAGCATTTGTGCGTTCAATGACGATGCGCTCTTTCTCTACAGGAACATCAACCCTAGCGGTTTCGGTTTCTACCCGCTTACCAATAGAAACTTCGCCTGCTTTAGCACGCTGCTTATTTACCATCAAGCGTTCTTCGTATAGTCTGATCTTATCGTGGTCGGCTACATCGGTTCTAGTTCTAATATCTTCATCTACATCATGCACAGCGGTAGGCGTTGCACCTGGGACATCGTAAATGCCAAATTCTTCTACACCATGATGCTCCATGATTGGTTTTGCACGGGCAATTTCTGCTGCTGTGCCGTTAACTATGACCAGGTAGCTTCCTCCTTTAACACGATCATTGTATATTTTTGCCTTTTCTTCAGGAATACCCAGACCAATTAAACCTCCAATCAGTCCACCCGCAACAGCACCAATACCCGCACCAGCTAAGGTAGTTGCGAGGGTTGTCGCTCCTGCGCCAGCCAAGAGAATAGGTCCAATACCAGGAATGGCTAGTGTACCCAAACCTACTAATAATCCACCTAAACCACCTAAAGCACCACCTGTTACTGCACCTGTAGCAGCACCATCATCAGCTTTATTACCAGCATGCTCGGTAGTGTCGTGACCGCCTACTTTATCGGCATCTCTAGCAATGACAGATACATGATCCATGTCATAACCAGCATCTTTGAGAGCGCGAACTGCTGCTTCTGCTTCGTCGCGACTATAAAATAGTCCAGAAGCACGTTTATAGAATTTCTTATGATTATCCGTGAGTTTATTGTCACGATTATCCGTGAATTTATTGTAATTATCCATATTGTTATCCTTTTGTTGTCTTTAGTTTATGTCTGTCTTAAACTAATTTGAATCAATTCAGTGATTCAAGTTAAAATTGGCAAAATCTGATTAGTCTGCTTACACAAATTATTGTTAATTATCTAAATAAGAATAAGAGATAAAAAAGTGAATAGCTTGATTTATGTAAGAGGTCTATTTTGGTTTACGCTCATAATAATTACATTCTCCCAGATAAAAAACATCTATCTAAGGTTTATCTATCGAAAGGTGATCTATTAGACGAATGTTTCCTAAAAGAGTCTATCAATCCAAAAAACATTGAGATAGATGAATTGATTATGGAGAGAGATTTGAGCAACTTCTAGGTTGGCGATCGCATTAACAATATCTTTTTGGTCATCAATCGTCAAGTAAACATGAGCAACAATATCCCATAATTTCGCTATTTTTCGTAACTCTACTTGAGGATAGCGATCGCGTATTTCCAGGAGAATATGTTTAACAACTTCTCCTAAAGTCGATACGCAATCTTCTTTTCTCAAGCAAATATATACTAAAGCTCTCGCACATCAGCTACCTGACCTTTGACCGCTGCTGCTACTACCATTGCCGGACTCATGAGTAATGTTCTGCCTGTAGATGAACCTTGGCGACCTTTGAAGTTGCGGTTAGAAGAGGAAGCACTAATTTGCGTTCCTTCTAGTTTGTCTGGATTCATTGCCAAACACATTGAACAGCCTGGTTCACGCCATTCAAACCCCGCTTGCTCAAAAACTGTATTTAAGCCTTCTGCTTCTGCCTCTTGTTTTACCCGTTCTGAACCAGGAACAACAAAGGCTTTGACTCCCGATGCCACATGATGCCCCTGAGCAACTTTGGCAGCTTCCCTTAAATCGCTAATTCTACCATTGGTGCAGCTACCAATAAAACAAACGTCAATTTTTGTACCTTTAATCGGTTTTCCTGGAGTTAATTTCATGTAGCTATATGCCTCTTCGGCGATCGCTCGATCTCCTGGAGGTAAACCATCAGCCATAGGGATATTTTCACTAATACCCAATCCCTGTCCTGGAGTAATGCCCCAGGTTATGGTTGGTTCAATCTCAGCAGCTTCAAAGGTAACTACATCATCGTAAACTGCATCATCATCGCTACGAATACTGCGCCACCAGGTAACCGCCTTATCCCAGACTTCTGCTTGAGGTGCAAAATCCCGACCTTTGAGATAGGTAAAAGTGGTCTCATCGGGATTTACATATCCACAACGCGCCCCACCTTCAATAGACATATTACAAACAGTCATCCGTTCTTCCATACTCATCCCTTCAAAGGTAGTGCCTGCAAATTCGTAGGCATAACCTACACCACCCTTGACTCCAAGTTGGCGAATGATATGCAGAATCACATCTTTAGCAAATACCCCATGAGGTAATTTACCATTTATCTCAATTTTGCGAACTTTTAGTTTAGCCAAGGCAAGGGTTTGGGAAGCTAAGACATCTCTAACTTGGGAGGTGCCAATGCCAAAAGCGATCGCGCCAAATGCTCCATGAGTCGAGGTATGAGAATCACCACAGGCAACGGTCATTCCTGGCTGAGTCAGACCTTGTTCGGGGGCTATTACGTGGACTATGCCCTGATTACCCGAACCAACATTATAAAACCTAATGCCATAGTCTTGAGTATTTTTTTCTAGTGCTTGCATCATCTCTTCTGCTAATTGATCGGCAAAAGGACGAGCCTGGTTTTCCGTCGGCACAATATGATCGACTGTGGCAACTGTTCTCTCAGGAAACAATACTTTGAGGTTTCTGGCTCGCAGCATCGCAAAAGCCTGGGGACTGGTTACTTCGTGGATTAGATGTAGACCAATAAATAGCTGAGTTTGACCAGAAGGCAATGTGCCAACGGTATGTAAATCCCAAACTTTATCAAATAGTGTTCCCTGACTCATATAACCAATTGCTGCTGACAGTTTGTCTAAAGTATCTGTCGTCTATTTTACATTTTTTGTCTAGAGCAAAGCGTAAGTTTTGAGTTTTCTTGGAGAAGTCCAAAACAAAAGTTAGGGAAGTTAGAATAGTCAATCTGGTAAACCTCTGCTCGTTACTGAAATCCTCTTTCCCAGACGGAAATATTAATTCTATCTTTAGAATCTCGCTGAACCTTGCCCTCTAGATTATTTAACTTGAAAAAACTAAAGTTGGTTTGACGATTATAAACGCTGCGTAATTTTTCCTTGACATCAGTTGGGGCATCTCCTCCCAACAGTTTAGCCAGGGTTTGCTGCATCGCGCCTAAGCTTACCGATTGATTAAGGGCTACGTCTGTTTGGCGTATTTTGCCCGTGTTATCTGATTGATAACTAAGATTTACCCGGTCAGGAACGACATTATAGTAAACGAGAACTTTACTATCTGGCTGCCAGCCTTTTCTTTCTGAAGTTGGTTGCCCTAAAGTGCTGACCAGCTGGCTTTCAGATGTTCCTGTAGTCAGAATCGGTATATCTATTTCTGATGCTGGGTCTAAATCAACCTTAGCTAAAGTCTTGGGTGGTTTACTATCTGTAGTTGCTGCTAAATCATTTTCTTTTACTTCTGTTGCAGAATTTTGTTCTTCTTTAATATTTGAGGCAATTTTTTCTAGCTTTTCTTGCTGAATTTCGTCTCTATTCTTTTTCTCTTTTACTGCGGGTGATTCTTGTGCCTTTTTTGCCGTGGATTTAAATATATCTGGTTTGCGGGTTTGTTGCTGAACCTGAGCTTGTTTTTGGGCTGGTTCGGGAGATTTTAATAAATTAGAAATGACGATAAAACCTGTAGCCAAAGTTCCTGCTGCAACTCCCGTGACAATTAGAGCAAATAAACCCATAGTTGCTAATAGGCTGCGTTTTTTGGGCTTTTTACTTTTTTTAGATGCTATAGCAACAGTATTACTGCTATTTTCTGGGGATGTATAGTTGTTAGTAAGGGAATTTATCCCTGGAGCAAGATTTAAGGTTGCTCCTGTAAGATTGCTAGATTGAGCAGGATTAAATCCGCTATTGAGAGCATTTAGCATTTCTTGAGCAGTGCTAAAGCGATCGCGGGGATGAAACTTAATTGCTCGATCGAGTATGGCAACTAACTCAGAATCAAGGTTAAAGGCGTGTTCTTGCCAAACAATTTCGCCATTTTGGGGGTCAGTTTCCAGTTCATTAGGAGATTTCCCCGTGAGTAAGAAAATTGCGGTCAAGCCCAAGCTATAAAGATCGCTAGAATATATAGGACGACCTGCTGCTTGCTCTGAAGACATATAGCCAGGAGTACCAATAGAAGCGGAAAAGGTACTACCTGATTGATTCACTTCTGTAGCGATCGCCTCTTTTACCGCCCCAAAGTCAATCAAAAATGGTTGCTTATCTCCCTGGCGGAGAATAATATTTTCAGGCTTGATATCTCGATGAATAATACGACGGCTGTGGACATAATCCAATACAGGTAAGAGCTTTACTAGAATTTGCCTAACCTCATCGCGGTGCAAATTTCCAAATTGTTGCCAATATTGCTCTAGAGTAAGCCCTTCAATCCACTCCTGTACTAAGTAAAACTTGTCCTCTTCGGAAAAATAAGCGTAAAGTCGAGGAATTTGGCTGCTGCCTTGCCCTAACTCTTCTAAGATTGCTGCTTCTCGCTGAAACCTTTCTTTCATCCATAAAGGAGTTTTTGGTTGCTTAACGATTGGTTTAAGCTGCTTTAACACACATTTACGTCCTGAAGGCATATGAGTATCTTCAGTTAAATACGTCTCACCAAAACCTCCCCTCCCCAGAGTTTTGATGATGCGATAACGGTTGTTTAGCAGTACAGCTTTCATACTTTACGTGTATCGAGTGATAATTAATTTAGAACTTAGTTTAGAGTTAAAGACGATTATGAATTAATTAGTACAGCCGATGACAACTTTGAATAAGGATTATTTACTTTAAGTCTAATAGACCTTTTTCCTTTAGTTTAGGATTGAAGCGAATATTCATTTTAACTCCGCGATCGCTTAGTTGCTGCTGAATTTTGGCTTCTACTCGTCTGGCTACCTTTTTTCGTATTTTAGTTTGTCCTAATTCATCGTTTTGCTGATATTGTGCCTTTTCTTCCTCTGTCATAGTCGGATTGGCATCAATAGGTTCGTTCCAGAGAGACTGTTCAATATCATTACCTATAGGAGTTTGCCCATTTTCAGCTATCCAAGCCGAGGCAATATCGTCTAATATTTTGCGACTAGGGCGAGTAATAGTTTGTAGCTTTACCCAGTAACAGTTTTCAGGCTGACGAATTAGATGCTGCTTGAGGCTGAGATAAACGTCGCGGGAATAGCCTACATACTGCAATTCTTGAGCTTGATCGAAAATCGCATAGACTCCTATTTTTCCTTGAATATCTTCATCAATGCACCCATCATTGTTTAAATACGCCAAATATTTCAAACTTGAAAGAGATGGGATTTCGACGTGGATAGACATAATTATTAATTGCTACTAAATATTCATTATATTTTGTTGAGCTACTCTTGCTGTATTGTTTGTAGCCTTTATTTATCTTAAGCTTAATCTATAATTTTTAATATGGCGATCGCTATGATTGAAGTTAAATTAATTTAATTGTTCAATTTTAGATAAATCAATCGAGCAAGAAATAAGCCAAGGGGAATATTTCCCCCCATCGGAAAGCATTCCCTTGCTAGGGCAGCGTACATGCGGGGAGTACCCCTTTGTTTTGCGCCTGACGGCAACGCAGGGTCTGCCCTCTGTCGGCGACGCGGTGAGACAGTTGCGGTGGACGAGTTCCCCGGCATAAGCAAACTGTCTCACCCTTTAGGGGGTCTTTCCTCCAATTAAGGCTTTATTATCTATTCTGCTCAATTAGATAAAACTAGTTAGAGCTTGCGATAGATGGCACACAAACGACTAGGCTTGAAAATTTTGGCTTGGAACATAAAATTAGGCGGCACATTAATAATAATGTAGTCATCTGAACCATGATATCTCTCAAACTCTGGAGGCATTCCCTTGGGAGTATGTTGGCTATAGGGAACAGGTTGAAAAACTTGGTTAGTAAAATGAATCTCGTTTTCGCGAAGTCTTTGGCTAATCTGGTCGGTAAAAGTCTTATTTGTCAACAAGCTAAATAAAATATCTTTAGCTGTCGAATCAAGAGCGAAGCTTGTATCATAATTCTTGACTATTTTTAAACCCATTTTTAAGTGTTGAACATATCAACAATATAGAAGCACTACAGCAAATGTTATCAGAAATATCCTCTTAAGAAAATAGCAGTTAAGTAGGCAGGAAATAATAAACCTTGGTATAGATTGACTGGGAGACTAGAAAACTGGGGGACTAGGAGAATTTTATTTTCAGTTTAATTGTGTCGCTCTACTTAATGTTTTGTATTCCACAATTAAAAAAAGGTTAAAAACTAAAAATTGTTAAGAACTATTTTGACAAGGTAGAAAATAACTCAGAGAGATTTTAAACCTGCCAATAGTTCTGCTTGGGCGGTAAAAGCAAGACGACAGATTGATTCTTGCCAATCAGGATCGTGATTATAAAAAGCATCGATCATTCCTTGTCTAATTATTCGGGCTTGGGTACTATTTACGTCCCCGTGATAATATAGCCAGTGATCGGCGCGCAGCGCATCAAATACTTCAGTTTCTGGTATTGTGCCAAATTCATAAGCAGCAGCAAGACATATTGATTGGCATAAGTTGTTTTGTAGAGCGGCAATTAATGTTCCGTGAGGTTTATAGACAGCAACCGAGTTAGCCGAACCAGTCATAACTAATTTATCGCCCCAAATGGTTGCAGCTAAATTGGCAGTGCGAGAATTGTTGGCGATGCTCATAAGTTGACCAGTGCCGTACTGTCCTAATCCCGTATGATAATCAAGTAAGCCAACTGCTTGCTTATCCTGAAGATGTTGAGCAACTATTCTCTGAAAAATACGATTTGACCAAGTAGGAACTTCTCCACCATAAAAAGGTGCATACCAATGGCTATATTGTCCCTGAGCTAATGCTTCGACTGAGAATTCATGACTATACAGATACTCAAATAATTGCTGAAGAGTTTGCCTTTGAGTTTCCACCGTCCATTCTGGGGGAACAATAATATCTGCTAAATCATCGTAAAAAGAGTTTTTTGGTAAAGGCTGCCCAAAATCCAGAAAATTACGGTTTAGATCTACTCCATCTTCGTTAACGCGCCGACAATAACTCATTCCCCACGGGTTAAGTCCATGAATCATAACTATGGCTACATCATTATCAGCCTGTTTGTGCCAATTAGTTTTGAGCGAACCTACCTGAATACCAGAACCTAAAAATCCTTCTACTCCATGAGTTCCCGATAATAATATTAAGATTTTTTGGGCAGCAAGACTGCCAAACCAAGCCAAATCAACAGATAGTTTTTCTCCTGCCATACCCCTTAAAGGGTGCTGCCACGACTTAATTAAAGTTGCGTCATCTAAACAAGAAGTTAGAAATTTTTGACGCGCCTCTAGATAATAATTAGCAAAATATGTATGGAAACCCATCTAATTAGAAGCCCGTAGTTTTTTAAGATAGCTAAAGATGTAAAAACGCAAATTGATAATTGACGAGCGACCCCCTAAAGGGTTCTCAGGCATAAGGAGGGCGCAAGACAAGGGCTTAAGTCGCATATACCAGCCCTTTCAAGGTGTCTGTTTTTGGGTCTTATTTTAGGATAGAATTTTAGCAGTAGAAACATGAGGTTTCTTAACCCATTTTTTAGCTTTCTTAGTAAAGCGGGGGTGAGCCAAAAAGACTTGCCAAATTAACCTTCTGGGCGGTTAACCTAAGCCAGAGAGCCACCTCTCTGACTCGGCTTCAAAACGGTACGTGACCCTTTCAAGTCATACCGCTCCTCGATACACAAATTCCACCTTTACTTGTGGCTACTAGCCTTGGTCTTAACTTTCTTGCTATGATTTCGGTGAATTTTATCATGGCAGTGTAAGTGAAGTAAAACTAGATTATCATCTGAATTATTTCCGCCTTGATTATTAGGAATAAGGTGGTGTTCCTCCAGATTATCTCCAGATTTAAAAGACCTTTGACAATGATGACATTTACCTTGACATTTACCTTTTTGTACCCTAAGCAGTCTTGCTTTTTGGAGGTCTTTAGTTTGGTATTTGTCGCCAAGTCGTGTACTCCAATAGATTTCGTCAATGATTGATGAAACAGGAGACCAAAAGAAAGGAAAAAGTACTGATTATCTGATGTTACGCATTTAATCTAACTGCTGTGATGGGGTGACGAGGACCAACTAGGCAGGTAGTAAATTCGTCCCCAAGTCCCCAAGATCAATGAGTGCGTAACATCAGTTAGGAAGAAGAATGTTCCTGACCCATCAGCAGAAGATAGCTAATATATCATGACTAATTTGTCAGGCAATATTACCTTAAAAGTTGCCCCGTTATATAGTTTAAGAAACTGGATTGAATACGGTTTCCAACAGGTGAAAAATGAACTGGGCTGGGCAGATTATCGTTTAACAGATTACGCTAGCATCGAAAAATGGTGGGAAATTGTTTTTAGCACTTATTTTTTAGTCAGTATTCAAGCTAATTATTTTCGCCTAGAAACCATTCCTGCTGAGTCTAAATCGAAAAATCAATGTCCTTCTATTGATACCTTTATTTCTCATGTTCCAAATACCGTTTCTCTATTTAATCAACATTGTTGGTGGTCACAAGGTATAACTTGGAAAAGCGCACTCAACAATCTGAGATTAATTATTCAACCCTATATCTTTTACTGTTTAA